>JBJMPB010000430.1:0-3813 GCA_045803455.1 Gemmatimonadales bacterium
GTTGAGCGGCTCAGTGGCGTCGGTGGGGCTGCTGAAGGTGCGGAGCCGATCGACGAGCGCAGCAACGTCGGGATCCGGCCCCGCGCCGAACTCCTGCTCTAGCAGCAACGTGTGCAGTCGCGCCTGCCGGAGCGCTCCCGCACGGTCGCCTGCCCCCTCCAGCGCTCTCATCAGCCGGAGCGTCACGCGTGCATCGTACGGCTCCTCGGAAACCAAGCCTCGCCAGCGTTCTACCGCACTGCGCCATTCCCGCCGCTCCTCGGCCGCTTGCGCGAGGCTCTCCAGACTGCGAGCATACGAACGGCGCAAGCGGTCCCGCTCTCCGTCCGCCCAGTGTTCGAACTCGGACGCGCCGGGAAGATGAAAGCCGTCCAGGAACGGACCGGTATAGAGGCCGATCGCGCGCTCGAGCTCGCCGGCGGCAAGCGCATCCTCGAAAGCGACCACATCACACGCTAGTGCGGCGGGATCCAGTCGCAGCTCGTCCTGAACCGAGATTATCCCAGCATCACCGATCGCTCTCCGCAGCGCGTGGACGCCCTGGTTCAGCAGGTTGCGGGCGTGCTCAACGTCGCGCTCCGGCCAGAGCCGGGCGACCAGCTTGTCTCGGCTCTGAGGCCGGTAACGGGAGCTGGCTAGCAGGGCGAGCAGCGCGAGCCGGTGCCTTTGCGTGGCCGGACCCGTGACCGTGCTCCCGTTGCCGGATAGGGATGGCCCGCCCAGCAGCCGTAGCAAGAGCATGGTGCGCGGATTCCGGATCGGTTGGGAGTAAAGCGGCGGTAAAGAAGGGGTAAACCCGCCGGTCAGATCTTACTCCCGCGTTCATAGCCCCGCAACGCAATCGCGGTGTCGCTCGCGCGCGCTTAGCCTCTCACCCTGAAACCGGAGATCTTATGTCGCATTCGCCCATGTTCCCACCCAGATTCCTCGCACTTTGCACGTCGGTTGCGCTCGCGCTGAGTGCCGGATGCAGCCCGGACAGCACGACTGTGGCCGGCCCGGATGCGCAACCCATTCAAGAAATCAGGGGAGCAACCCAGATCTCAGGGATCGGCTCTTACGCGTTACCTGGCGAATGCCTCGAGCTCCAGGGGTCCAGCTATAAGCTCACCATGACGGGAGACCTGGAGGGTTGTCACTACGTCTTCATCGAGAGCACCAGCTGCACAGCGGGCGGGGCATACACTGAGAGGGGGACCGAGACCTTTATTGGTAGGTACCATGGAGAGCGTGGGACGTTCCAGACGACTTACCTATTCACGGGCAAGTTCACGGATTGCACCATCCCGGCTGGCGAGATCGTTGGACGCTGTCAACATCCTATTGTAGCCGGCAGTGGGGGAGGTGTTTTCGAGGGTGTCACCGGGCGATTGGACATGCAGGACGACATCGAAGCCGGAAACTTTCCTTATCGAGGACACTTCCGGTGGGGCACGAGCAACTTGCTCGCATCGAGCTCCACCGCCTTCTCGAGCGGCACTCTGGCGGCCCCCGGTAGCCTGCCTGGATGCTAGATCGCCGGTCCTAATTCGAGATAAAGCACGAGCCCGGACGCTGACGCCTGGGCTCGTTGTTGTTCTATGAATCCACCGCCCCCTAAATCGCTATCTCACGTCGAAGAACCCGCTGTACAGCCACGGCTCCGGACCATGGGGCCCGAGCTGGGGCAGTTCATCCGACAGCGCCCGCATCCGGAAGCGTCCGTTTTCGGTGATGCTTAGGTTGAACACCGCGACTCCGTTCTGGGTATCTCTGAACCGATCTCCCACCAGCAGGGTATTAGACGGCACGTCGTTGCCTTCCCGGAATATGCCGACGTAGATCTCGATCCCATCCAACGGAACCACGTTTCCGTTCACGTCTACGATGGCCACCTCGACCCGGAACGGCTCGTTCCGGTTTACGTCCCGCGGCGGCACCCGGAAGACGAAATGGTGCGGCTTCGCCGACGTTGGTGGCGGTGGTGGTGGTGGCGGCGGCGGCGGTGGCGGTGGAGGTGGTGGCGGTGGAGCCTCGGCGGTTGCCGTGAAGATCACCGGGCTTCCCCGAAGCGAGCCGGCCCGCGCTTCCAACGTGTTCCGTCCCGCCTGCCCCAGGATCCAGTTATCCACCCGGGCGATGCCATCGGCGTTGGTCGTCTGGATCCCGCCGTTCACGGTGCCGCCGCCCCGCCCCACGATAAACGTCACCTCATATCCGGCCACCGGATTGCCGGCGGTGTCCAGGACCCGCACCGCGGGACGGACCGGAACTTCGGCCCCGGGCTCTGCCCGCTGATTGTCGCCCTCGACCAGCTGAACCCGATCCGCCGGGGCAAGCGAAACCGTGACTTGAGCCGTTTGATTGATCTGAAGAGTGCCATTGACCACGGCCACGATGTCCTTGGTCCCGGCGACACTGGACTTGAGCTTGCCGACCGTCACACCGTCGGCTCCGGTGGGCTCTTTGGGCTGGGTAAGGGTATTTCCGCTTCCACTCGCCGTCAGCGTGACGACAACGCCGGGAACGGGGGCGCCGGTGGCATCGCGAACGGTAATCCGGATGGTGGAGACACCATTCCCCACCTCGATCGAGGACGGGTCGGCTGAGACGGTGGAGGTTCCGGCGCTGGGTTCGGTCCCCGTGCCGCCTCCGCCCGAGCCTCCACCACCACCGCCGCCGCTGTTGTCAGCGGTTGCCGTAAAGGTCACCGGATCGACCCCGCTCACCACCGCGTTCAAGCTGTTGGGCCCTTCAGCTCCCAGAGTCCAGGTAGCAGAGGCCGTTCCGTTCTCGTCGGTAGTGGGACTCTGGGGCACCACGGTGCCGGCACCGGTACTGATCACCCAGGCAACCGGCTGATCAGGCATGGCGTTGCCGTTCTGATCGAGCAGCTTGACGACTACGGGCTGAGACAGGGGTGATCCCGGAGCTCCGACCTGGTCGTCTCCAGTTACCATCTGAAGCTGGGCTGGAGAGCTCGTCGGAGAGCCGTCGGTTGGAAGGACGAGGTCCTCTCCACCGCAGGCGAGCGCAGCAATGGCGCCGGCCGGCGCCAGGAATCGATGCAGGAAGCGCGAGTAACTCATAGGCCTATCTATGACTGCACGGGACAGTATGCCCGGATGATCTGAGAACGCCGGCAATAAACTCAGGCTTTGCCCAGCCTTGTTTCAGCTACGGGCAGTTTAGCGAGCTGGCCCACCATTGCTGTGATACCGACCACAGGGGGTGGCAGCTGGGTCAACATGGTGGAACAGATGGCGCCGGGTGGTGGTTCCCTGCCGAATGGTGGGACCTGGAGGCGGGACCTTATCGCTGCCGAGTCCTCGGCTTGCGCCAGGGCTTTCCGCCCCGGAACTCGAAGTGGTGCTCGTTGACCACTGACGCCATGGACTCGACTCGGCCATCGCAAGGGATTCGGGCGAACTGGCGGGCCGACAGCCAGGCGGCACTGTACCAAACCCCGGGTTTGAGCCCGGGATAGAGTCTCGCGAATTCCCGCTTCAGGCGGGCCTCACGCTCGTTTGGCATGACCAACTGCTCTGTGGGGGATATCGTAAAGCTAGGGGGTAGCCACCCTGGCGCAACTCGACGGCAGTGCCATCTATTGCGTATACTTGGCGGGGCTGGAACAGGGACCCACTGCTACACAAAGACTTATGCGCTACCGCGCTTCTCCAAACTGCTGAGGAATCATGGCTACCAAACTCGACAAGACGATCAAGCGAGAGCTGGACCTCGACGGCAAGCTGTACACCGTGGCCATCTCCCCCGAAGGCGTGAAGATCACTCCCAAGGGCGCTCGCAAGGGCCAGGAAATCAGCTGGAACT
>JBJMPB010000475.1:0-9418 GCA_045803455.1 Gemmatimonadales bacterium
GTTCGCGCACTGAGCACCTCTTCTACTCAGGCCTGGCGGTTTGCTGGAGCACGGGACACGGTTGAGTACGCCAGGAGCGCGGGAGATGACGGCCGGCTGATTGCGGAGGTCCACCAGGCCGGCGTGCTGATCGGCCGGGCCGAAACGACTCTGGGGCCGGATGGGGCTCCGCTGAAGGCCAGGCTTACCGTACCAAGCGGGCCGGCTCAGCTGGACATTACGTTTCTCTCCATAACGCGGGACACCTTTGCGCCTGATATCTGGATTACTCGTAAGCCTTAATACCCTGCTCACTCTCGGATGCTATGGTTTTGCGGGTGGTGGCTTACCCCCTGCAATCAAGACGGTCGCTGTCCTCCCCTTCGACAACCAGACTCCGGAACCCACGCTGACCCAGGAAATTTCCCGGGCGGTTCGCGAGGCCGTAGAGCAGAGACTGGGTCTCCGGCAGGCCGCCGAGCCGCGGGCGGACGCCGTCGTCCGGGGCTCGATCACCCGCTACGAGCCCGATCTCCCGGTGGCCTACACCGGGGGCGACAGCACGGTGACCGTCACCCAACGCGAGCTCCAGATTACCGTGTCAGTCGAGATTCTCGACCAGCGACAGGGTAAACCGCTCTGGCAGCGGAACGGGCTCACGGTGCGCGGGACCTACGAGCCGGGCCAGGAGGCCAACGGCCGGAGGAAAGCCCTGGACGATCTGGTTGTGAATATCGTCGAAGGCGCTCAGTCTCAGTGGTGAGCTTCCCCGCGGGACGAGTCTAGAGTGCACGAGCTCTCCATACCCGGCCTGTTCCTGACGCTGGCGGCCATACTGGTGGCGGCGAAGCTGCTGGGCGAGCTGGCGGAACGGATCGGCCAACCTGCGGTACTCGGTGAGCTGCTCGCCGGAGTTCTTCTGGGCGGAAGCGTCCTCGGAATTGTCCCAACCACCGGGGCACCGGGAGAGGTGGTGCACGTACTCGCGGAGTTGGGAGTCGTGCTCCTTCTCTTTGAGATCGGGCTGGAAACCGACTTGCGGGAAATGTTTCGCGCCGGTCCCGCCTCACTGGCGGTCGCTACCGTAGGTGTCGTGCTCCCCTTCTTCTTCGGATTCATCTATTGGGCGTATGTGCCGCATGCCGCGAGCGGTGGCTCCACGGACCTGACGACCACTGCCATTTTCGTGGGCGCCACGCTGACGGCCACATCGGTCGGCATTACCGCCCGGGTTCTATCTGACCTCCGCAAAATGAATACGCTGGAGGCGCGAATCATCATCGGTGCCGCCGTCATAGACGACGTCCTTGGCCTCGTCATCCTGTCTGTCGTGTCGGGGTTGGCGGCCGGAGCGGCCATCGCGCCCTTGAGCATACTCCGCATCTTTACCGTCGCCGTCGGCTTCCTGGTAGTCGCCGTCCTGGCAGGACGGTTCCTCGCGCCGAAGCTGTTCGATCTGGTCGTCCGAATGCGGGTCCGTTACGTACTCCTGGTCGCTGCTATCGCGTTTGTGCTCGGATTGTCAGCGGTAGCCGCAATGGCCGGCTCAGCGCTCATCATCGGCGCCTTTGCCGCCGGGTTGATTCTGTCGGGTACCAATCAGTTCGACACGATAGAGCGCGAGGTCCGGCCGGTCGGCTCTATCCTCACTCCCATCTTTTTCGTGAGTGTCGGCGCTTCCGTCAACGTGCGGCTGCTCGATCCCAGCCGGGAGGGAGCTTCGGGGCTGCTTGGAGTAGCACTGGTGCTGACCGTGCTTGCGATTGCCGGCAAGGTCGCTGCCGGATGGGCGGCGCCTTGGACTCAGTTTCGACGAGTCGTGGTTGGGGTGGGAATGATTCCGCGGGGGGAAGTCGGATTGATCTTTGCGGATATCGGGCGGCGGGCGGGCATTTTGAATGAAGCCGTGTTCGGCGCCATTCTGCTCATGGTTATGGCCACGACCTTCGTTGCGCCCCCCGGTCTGAAGCTGCTCTTTGGTGGCCGGACCTCTGATACTCCGGCATGATCGACAGCAAGCCTAAAGTGATGAGCTTGAAGGAGGCCCTGGCCTGGCGAGCCCGGCAGCCGGGCCCCGTAGTGTTTACCAACGGCGTTTTCGACCTGCTGCACCCTGGACACGTGGAGCTGCTCGAAGCCGCACGGAGGGAAGGGGCCGCGCTCATTGTCGGCGTGAACAGCGATGCCTCAGTGCGGCGGCTGGGCAAAGGGCCTGATCGGCCATTGAACGATGAGGCCGCCCGAGTTCGGGTCCTGGCCGGACTGGCGGCGGTGGATAGTGTTGTGGTGTTCGACCAGGACACGCCGCTCGAACTGATTCAACAGCTCGCCCCTGATGTTCTGGTTAAGGGGGCGGACTACGCCCGCAGCGCCATCGTCGGAGCCGATCTGGTAGAATCCCGGGGAGGGCGGGTGGTGCGAGTCCCCCTGGTCACCGGCTTCTCCACCTCCAATATCGTGGATCGTTTTCGTGCCTAGACCTGACAGCCGCGCCCCGGATCAACTCCGTCCGCTCGTGCTGGAGCGGCGTGCCAATCCCTACGCCGAGGGAAGCTGCCTGATTCGGATGGGCGGCACGCTGGTCCACTGCACCGCGAGCGTCGAGAACGGCGTGCCCGGCTTCAAGAAGGGAACCGGCGAAGGCTGGGTGACCGCGGAATACGCCATGCTGCCGCGAGCAACGGTGGAGCGCACCTCCCGCGAGCGGAACGGAGCAGGAGGCCGAACCCAGGAGATTCAGCGGCTGATCGGACGCTCACTCCGCGCAGCCATGTCTACCATGAGATTTGGCGAGTTCACCATCCGGGTGGACTGTGACGTGCTCCAGGCGGATGGTGGAACGCGCACCGCCTCTATCACTGGAGGCTGCGTGGCGTTGGCCGACGCCTGTGCCTGGCTAGCGGAACGAACCGGGCAGCCCTCACCCTTCGGTAAGCTGGTGGCTGCTGTTTCGGTCGGCCTCATCGAGGGGGAGATCCGGCTCGACCTGGCGTACGCGGAGGATAAGGACGCCGGGGTAGACGCGAACATCGTGATGTTGGAGCCCACTGAATTTGTGGAAGTGCAGGGGACCGGCGAGCACGCCACCTTCAGCAGGGCCCAGTTGGAGACGCTGCTGAATGTCGCTCAACGGGGTATCGCCGAGCTGTTTCAGGCCCAGCGGAAAGTTCTCGGTCGGTGAAAATTCTGGCTGCCACGCGAAGCCGCGGCAAGCAGGAGGAGATTCGCCGGATCCTGACACCGGGAGGACTCCAGGTGGTCTTCCCTGAGGACATCTGGCTTCGCGAGTCGAATGAAGACGATGCGCTCGAAGCCGCCGACACCTTCGAGGGGAATGCCCGCAGGAAGGCGGAGTACTTTGTGCGCCTGAGCTCTTTGCCCACCTTGGCCGACGACTCCGGACTGGAGGTATTCGCTTTAGGGGGAGCTCCCGGCGTTCGCTCGAAGCGATGGGCTGGAGCCTCCGGCACGCCGGTAGAGGTGGACGCCGCCAATAACGCCGAGTTGCTGCGGCGTTTGGCGGGCCTTTCCGAGGCCCAGCGGGTGGCGCGCTATCGCTGCGTCCTGGTATTTCTCCGCTCGGCAGGCGCGGTGCCTCTCGTGTGCTATGGCGATTGCACCGGCCGCATCCTGGAGGCGCCCCGTGGTGCCCGCGGCTTTGGGTATGATCCTCTGTTCTTCAGCGATGAGCTGGGAACGACTTTTGGCGACGCTTCAGCCGAAGAGAAGGATGCGGTCAGCCACCGTGGCCGAGCCCTGAGAGCCTTCCTGCAGGCGTTGAAAGCTTCTGTGCCGGCGTCTTAGATCGGCTATTTTGCAGCAGGCTGTACGGGGTGTGGCGCAGTCCGGTAGCGCGCCTGCTTTGGGAGCAGGAGGTCCCGGGTTCGAATCCCGGCGCCCCGATTGGATGAGTACTTGGGCCTCCGGATTCCCAGCGCAGCGTGGGCGTCCGGAGGCAGCGTCGGGTAGACTAGTGGAGGCGAGAGTAGAGGAACCGGGCGTTGCGGCGCTCCCAGGTACGGAGCGACTCGAATGAGAGCTTCTCCAGCTCGAGCGATACGGCCCGGGCGGCTGCCAGCGACACGGATTCCCGGTCTTCTCGGCCGGCTTCAGCGGCGATGCGGGCCTGCACGTCGGTTAGGCTGAGCCAAACCGTTAATCGATTATTGACCCGGTCCTGGACCATGAGCCGCATCTTCTGGATCAGAACTCGGTTTCGGAGGACGCAGTGGCGGTGCACGGCCCACACGATGAACCCCTGGAGCCAGATCAGAAAAATCAGCGCCATCCCTTGCTCACCGCGGGAGAGCTCACTCAAGGTTATGGTGATGGCCAACAGCACCCCGGCAGTCGTCATGAACAGCTCGAAGTACTCTGCCAGACCAGCCCGAATCTTGTAAACAACGGGGGAGAAGCGTTTCATTGAGTCCTCGAGCTGGGAACCGGTCCTAGGGCCAGTCAATTTCTGGGGGTACTGCAAGATTCTAGGTCATAGCGGGAAAATCCAGCCCCACCGAGGGATTGGCCGGACAGGCAACCCTGGTGGGGGTAGCCAGTGGCGGAGTTTGAAGGGTTTCGTGGGCGCCCGTAGCTCAGTTGGATAGAGCAACAGCCTTCTAAGCTGTGGGTCGCAGGTTCGAATCCTGCCGGGCGCATTTTCCGACCCGAGGACATCCATGACCGGTTCCATAGAAATGTCCGCAGGAACCTCTGAAAAGTCCCGCGGGGTTGCGCTCGCACTGGCGGCCATTTTGGGCCCGTTCGGAGCTCACCGCTTTTACGTGGGGAAGACAGGTACCGGCATTCTGATGCTATGCACCCTCGGCGGTGCCGGCCTCTGGTACCTATATGACCTGATCGTGGTAGCCGGAGGATCGTTCCGGGATGTGCAGGGGAAACTGGTGTGTATCTGGGACCCCGAGCAGCCTTCCTTCAGTCAGGGCGATGTTTCGGCTGAGGTCATGGAAGAGCTCTCGGCTCTACGCGCCGAGGTAGCCGAGCTCGCTGAGCGCGTGGATTTCGCCGAGCGGTTGTTGGCCAGTCCATCCGGGGAGCCCGGGCGAGCTGAGTCCTCACTCAAGAATTAGGTCAGATTTTGGCGGGTGGCCTAGTGATGGCGGCTATGGATCTGCTCCAGTGAGCGGATCTGATCGTGAGCCTCTTTGACATTGAGGAGCTGCCGCTCCACCAGGGCCCGAAGGTCGGCAGGAAGCTCTGACGCCAGCGCCTGCTCGTACGCCTTGACCGCCACATCCTCACCCCGCTCGCACTCGGCAATGATCGCGGCTTCGTCTTGCCCGATAGCCAGCGATTTGATGTCCATCCATCCTCGATGCAGTGCGGCTGCTGCGTGCCCCGACTCAGCAGGATCCTGGTGGAGACGCTGGACCTCGGACTGAAGCTCGGCGGCAAACTCACTGCGCTGCTGCGAGTAGCTCGCCAGCAAGTGTTGAAGGTTGACGTCCTCGACCGATTCGGCTGCAACCTTGAATCCGTTCTCTCCATCCTTGCAGGTCTGAATGAGCTGATTCAGCGTGGACGCCACCTCGTCCACGCTGTCAGCTCCAGTGCCTCTACCAGCCTCTGTGCTCACCGAGAGGCTTCCTCTTCCGCGTCCTCCGCCTCTTCGGCTTCAATGTTGATGACGCTCTCGGCCAGCTCGCTCAGCTTCTCGTCGGTGACCTCCTCTTCCTCGAGGTTCTGACCGAGCAGGTCGTGCACCTGATCGTAGCCCAGCATCTCGGCGTAGGTGCAGACGCAGCCGTAGCTGGCAATCTCGTAGTGCTCGACCTTCTGTGCCGCGGAAATCAGAGCTGCATCCATCACCGATGGCTCGGCATCTTCCTCCATGACCTTCTTGCCCTCTTCGAGCAGCCCAGCCATTCCTTCGCACTTCTTTCCCTTTGCCGGAACGCCCAGAAGCTTGAACACCTGATCCAGCCGCTCGACCTGTCCCTCGGTCTGCTCTAGATGTTCTTCGAAGGCGCTCTGCAGTTCTGGATGGGATGCTGCCTTGATCATCTTCGGCAGCGCTTTCAGGATCTGGTTTTCCGCGTTGTAAATGTCCTGCAGTTCGTGAACGAGAAGGTCGTCCAGCGAGTTGAGCTTTGCCATTGTGATCTCCTTGCGTATGCCGGGGCGGTGTGGCAGCGATCGTCGAGAGTACTAGCCGGAGAATGTGAGCCTAGCGTAGCAGAGACCAACGTAAGAATCGCGTCAGAGATGGAACCGTGTTCTGCATCACCATCTAGCTCGGCTGCCCAGGCGCAAGTAGCATGATGGATGCAAACCACCCTGGCCGCGCTGGCGGTCATTGCGGTCGGGTACCTTCTGGCATATCTGGTTTTCAACCGCCTCCGCGATCGCTTCGGGTACGTGGGCGGGGCCGAATACGTCATCATCGGTTTTCTGCTGGGTCCCCGCGTAACTGGACTGCTCGGGGCCGCGCAGGTTCAGGATCTGACCCCCATCGTGAGCCTCGGGCTGGGCTGGCTGGGAATGCTGCTGGGCACCTACTTCAGGATCCCCAGCATGGCCCTGATACCGGCGGAGCATCTGCGCGCTGCATTCACCGAGGCTTTCAGTACTTTCGCCTTCGCCCTCTTGGTCCTGCTGCTGCTCTTCCGCATGGTTGGATACGCGGCGGCCGAGGCATCGGTCCAGGCTGTGAGCCTCGCCTCGGTAGCGACCTTGAGTTCCCCCGCTGCTGTGGACGTTCTCACCCGAAGAACCGGCGGCTCGCCGCTCCTGCCAGTCCTTCAACTCACTGCACGGATCGATGCCTTGGTCGCGGTGGCCGGCTTCGGGCTGATCCTTGCGGTCCACCATCAAGGCCAGGTCGCACCGTCGGTTCGCCCTCCTACCGCAACCGAGTGGGCGGTCATCAACCTGGCGCTAGGACTCGCCTGTGGCGTCCTCTTTCATCTTTTCCTGGGGCCGCCAAACCGGCTGGACGAAGCCGAGGGTAGCAGCCGATTGTTTGTTGCACTGGCAGGCGCCATCGTGATCGCCAGTGGCGCCAGCTATTACCTCAATCTTTCCCCAATCTTCACCAACCTGATTCTGGGCTTCATTCTGGCCAACACCGGGGGCGCCCATGGTGACGTCGCCGGGCTGCTGCGCGCCACCGAGCGGCCGGTCTATCTGGCTCTGCTGATCTTTGCCGGAGCGGCCTGGAGCCCAGGATCCCGAGAGCTGCTGTTCATTGCTCCCCTCTTTGTGCTGGTGAGACTGGCTGCCCGTGTGGCCGGCGGGTGGGTCGCCGGAAGTCGTCTGGGTGCATCCAGCAATCCTCGGCTGGGGCGGGCGCTACTGGCCCAAGGCGGGCTGGCCGTAGCGCTGGCCATTAACTACACCCAGGTCCATCCTGAGCTCAATTCCGACGTGGTGCTCACGGCGGCCCTGGTCTCGGTGCTCCTCTTCGAAATCGTTGCCGGGAGAGAAGCCTGGGCGGTGGCAGGGCCGGCTGCGGCAGAGCCGGCAGCCAAGTGATTCGCCGCCTGGTGGTTTTACTCCTGCTGGTGGGTGGTGCGGTGCTGCTGGAGCCGCTGCGCGTGCCCACGGAGGGGGTGATCGCGCCCCGGTCCCTCTTTCTGTTCGGGATCCTGCTGCTCACCGCCGATACTTTTGGTGCCCTGGCGCACGACCTCAAGCTGCCCCGCCTAGTTGGATATCTGATCGCCGGGTTGGTGCTGGGCCCATCGGTCACGCGTATCTTCCCGGCGGGGGTGCTGGAAGACCTCGCCATGATGAAACGGCTCGCCGTCGGCTTGATCGGTCTGCTTGCCGGGGCCGAACTTCGAATGAGGGACCTCCGGGCGCGCCACCGGATCATAGCTATGGTACTGGTACTCCAGACTCTCGCCGTGCTGGGGGCCCTCCTCGGCATCACACTCCTTGCCGGGTCCTGGATGCCCTTCCTCTCGGGCCTCAGTCGGGGTCCGTTGTTTTTCGTGGCCCTGCTCTTTGCCACTCTCCTGACGGTCAACTCTCCGATGGTTACCCTGGCCATGCTGACCGAAACCCGTGCTTCGGGACCTTTGGCCAAGACCACTCTCGGTGTCGTGCTGGTGGCGGACGTATTGGTCATTCTGCTGTTCACCGGAGCGTTCAGCCTGGCCCGGGGCAGCCTAACTGGAACCGTGTCCGGCGCGTCAGAGGCCCTGATCCGGCTCCTGCTCGAGGTGATGGGCTCGATTGGTGCTGGCGTGTTTGTGGGAGCCGTGGTGAGTCTCTACCTCGGGCTGGTGAAACGCGAGCTGGTGCTCTTTGCGGTGCTTGTAGTGTTTGCCACGGCTGCCGCGGCCCAAGCCCTTCATTTCGAGCTGCTCCTCAGCCTCCTGGTGGCAGGATTTCTGGTTGAGAATGTGGCGCCGGTTCGAGCTGAGCCTCTGGTCCAGGCTCTTCATCAGACGGCTGTACCGGTGTTCGTCATTTTTTTCGCGATGGCGGGAGCGGAACTCCACGTCCAGGAATTCGCGGCCGTCTGGCCGTTGGTTCTGTTGATCGCGCTGGCGCGGATCGGGGCCATCTGGGCGTCGGTCACCCTGGCCGGCCGCCTGGCCCGGGCGGAGCCCGAAATCGTGAGCTACGGCTGGACCGGGTTGGTCTCCCAGGCGGGGGTGGCGCTTGGTCTGGCGGCCATCGTGGCGGACCGGTTGTCTGGGGTGGGACTGGCCATGCAAGCGGTGACCGTAGGGGTGATCGCCTTTAACGAGTCGGTGGGCCCCATTCTCTTTCGTCGAGGTCTGGAGCGGGCAGGGGAGGTTGCCACCGGCTGAGTCTTGCGTGCCCCTTCGAGGATAAGTAGTGTTGCCGTCCCTCAGCCGGCACACGCCGCGATGTCGGGAACCGATACGGGATCAAGCGGGTTTGGTACGACACCAAGGCCAAGTGGCTGAGGTGGGAACCGGTTGAGTGGTCCCGCTGTTGAGTAGGGCCGAGGTTGGAAGGGTGATGATCGTGGCAGGAGAAAGCTCCCGCCGTTGACATCCCCGAGACACTTCGGCAGATTGTCGGGCTTCCGCAAGGTACCGGGCCAAAAATTCAGGCCGGCAGCGCAGGCGAAATCGTTCGTTCTTCGATGCTTATCCTTGACTCAGCCCCTGCGGACAGTTATTATTGAGGGCTACCGGCAAAAGTGGTACGCCGGTTGGTTCAACGCTCTTTGACAAGTGATGTAAGCGAGAAGTGATGGAGTGCGGACCCATCGATCTGAGCGGCTACAGAGGCCGTTCAGGTAGGGTTTACTCTGATCATAGTGATTCGGACGATAGAACAACCATGTCGTTCGACTGGAGCTGTTCAAACACTCATTGGAGAGTTTGATCCTGGCTCAGGACGAACGCTGGCGGCGTGCCTAACACATGTAAGTCGAACGGGACTGGAGGGGCAACTCTTCAGTTCAGTGGCAGACGGGTGCGTAACACGTGAGAAACTT
>JBJMPB010000525.1:0-2556 GCA_045803455.1 Gemmatimonadales bacterium
TCGGCCGGCTCATAGCGGACCGTCAAGACCTGGTCCCGGGTGCGCAGTTCGAAGGGGTGGTCGAGGTAGTACCGGCTGAGCGACCTGATGCCGTAGTCGCTGAGGAACTCATCAGGATCGAACATCCGCGCCAGGACGCGACGCAGCCGGTCCTCCGGTACCAGAGTGAAGACCTGGCGGTGATCGCCATCGGGGTGCACTCGCTCCGGGAACAGGCTCGCCAGCTCCGGATGGCGGTCGCCATACCAGCGCATACGCTCGGTGAGGTACGGTGCCTGCTCGCGCAACCGTTGCCGCGTCGACTGGGTCATTGCGATTGCCGGGAAGATGGGAAGCAGTCCGACAAGCGAGCGCAGCTTCAAAGGCATTCGTGTGCCGTCCGATCTGCGGACGAAGTCGTAGTAAAAGCCGTCCTCCTCGTCCCACAGCTGACTGCCCTCGCCGCCGAGTCCGTTCATCGCCGCGGCGATGGCCAGGTAGTGCTCGAGAAATTTGACGGCCATGTCTTCGTAGGCTGGATCGCCGAGGGCGAGCTCCACCGCCGCCCAGGCCATGTTGAGGCAGTAGCTGGCCATCCAGGCAGTGCCATCCGCCTGTTCCAGGTCCAGGTCCGGCGGCAAGCCCATGCTGCGATCGATGACACTGATATTGTCGAGACCGAGGAAGCCGCCCTGGAACAGGTTGTTCCCCTCTTCATCCTTGCGATTCACCCACCAGGTGAAGTTGAGCAGGAGCTTGTGGAAGATCCGGGCCAGGAAATCACGATCCCCTTCACCGGTGCGCCGTTGCTCTTCCTGATAGATCGCCCGCGCCGCCAGGATGTGAACGGGGGGATTGACATCGCCAAAAGCCCATTCGTAGGCGGGGATTTGGCCGTTCGGGTGCATGTACCACTCTCGCAGCATGAGCAGGAGTTGCTCTTTGGCGAAGCCGAAGTCGACCAGACCGAAGGCGACGCAGTGGAAAGCCAGGTCCCAGGCCGCGTACCAGGGATACTCCCATTTGTCCGGCATCGAGATGACATCACTGCTGTTGTGGTGCCGCCACTCGCTATTACGCCCATGCTTGCGTGACTCAGGCGGCGGCGGCCCTGCGGGATCCCCATCGAGCCATTGCGCCACATCGAAATTGAAAACCTGCTTGCTCCAGATCAAGCCGGCCAACGCCTGGCGCTGGACACGCGCCTCGTCCTCGGTCAGCCGGTTCTCCGCGAGCGCGGCGTAAAACGCGTCTGCTTCAGCGATACGGTCATCGAAGATCCTCTCAGCGTCGCTGAAGGGGGCAGCGTGGCGCTCGCTCGATAACCGCAAGAGGACTGTCTCGGTCGCTCCTGGAGCGATCTGGAATTGGTAGTGCGCCGCACCTTTGGTGCCAACCCCAGCCGAGTTGACTGCCTCGCTGTGGCCGCCGACAATCGCCTCACCGATCCCATCCTTGACGTAGGGCGTGCGGTTGGGCGCGTTCCAGAGCCGTTGGGCGTTGCTTTCGTTCTCGGTAAACAGCAGATCCGGGTTCCCCTGAAAAGCGAGCCAGTAGTCGCCGAGGTCGTGATGGCTCACCTGCACAAGCCGGCTGCCCCGGGCTTTGGTGCCGGCTCGAGCGCCATTCGCGGGCGGACCCTCACGCAGCTCGGGCCGGCGGTTGTCGTCGCCCCAGGACCAGGTATTGCGGAACCAGAGAGTCGGCAGCAGGTGCAGCGGCGCGGGGTCCGGTCCGCGATTGGTTGCCGTGATCCGGATCAGGAGGTCGCTGGGAGCGACCTTGGCGTACTCCACCTCGACATCGAAGTAGCGATCTTCGCCGAAGACGCCGGTGTCGATCAGCTCGTACTCCGGTTGCTCCCGTCCCCGCCGGCGGTTCTCCGCGAGCAGGTCGGCATAGGGAAAGGCCCGTTGCGGATACTTGTAGAGACCGCGCAGGTAGGAGTGCGTAGGCGTCGCGTCGAGATACCAGTAGTACTCCTTGACGTCCTCGCCATGGTTGCCCTCGCTGCCGGTCAACCCGAACAGCCGCTCCTTCAGGATCGGGTCGACGCCGTTCCAGAGGGCCAGGGCGAAGCAGAGCCGTTGCTTCTCATCGGAGATCCCCAGGAGGCCATCTTCCCCCCAACGGTACGTGCGGGAGCGGGCCTGGTCATGCGGGAAGTAGTCCCAGGCGGTGCCGGACTCGGAGTAGTCCTCGCGCACGGTGCCCCATTGCCGCTCCGAGAGGTACGGGCCCCAGGCTCGCCAATCCGCCGCGATCGGCTCACCGAGAACGGGCGTCGCCATCAAGGACTTCATCGTCTGCTCCTCAACTGTCGAGGTCATGCCGGGCTGGCCGTGGCAACCGAACGGGCGACGCACGGCGAGGAAGGGCAGTTCAGACCGGCCCTCCTCAGCTCAGTGTCGACGTGCGCTGGCGGGCCGAGAACCCGGCAGCCGTGACGGCATTGCCATCGCCGATCGCCCCAGGGCGGTGCCCCAGGTTAGAGCGCACAAGGTTGTAGCGGCATCCATCCAGAGGAGTATTTCGACCCACGCAGGGCGCACCGCGGCTAGCCTCGAGCGAAATGCT
>JBJMPB010000549.1:0-6403 GCA_045803455.1 Gemmatimonadales bacterium
CAACCGTCAAGGACAGGGCGGAGCCGGGGCCGGCAACCGGGCCTCCACTGGCGGTCAGGGACAGCGCGGCGGCGCCGGTGGTAGCGACCGGGTGCCTAATGCAGGCGGCGGTCGCAGCGGGGATCAGATAGGGAATCGCAGCATTCCTTCAGACCGTGGGGGTAGCAGCGGATTCGGCGGCGGGTCGCGCGGGTACGACGGCCGAAGCGCTCGGTCCAGCAGCTCACGCGGCATGTCGAGCATGGGCGGCTCCCGGGGCGGCGGAATGTCTCGCGGGGGTGGTGGCGGAGGGCGTCGCAGATGAGCGCCGTCAAGCGCCTCATGGGACTTGCCTGTCTCATAGCTGCGCTTATTCCGCTGGCTGCCTGCAACCGGGATGTGAAGCAGCGCCAGTTCGCCTCGCCGGAAGAGGCGGCGCTTGCCTTCACGTTAGCCGCTGAGCGGTTCGACCGGCAGGCGCTCGTGGAGATGCTCGGCAGCAAGGGCAAGCCGCTGATTTTCTCGAAGGATTCGGTTCAGGACCGGCAGCGCGCGCTCGCATTTGCCTCGGAGGCCCGCATCCATCACCGGTTGGAACTGGATTCATCCGGCACGGTGGCCACCCTCACGGTTGGCCCCACCGATTGGCCCCTTCCTATCCCAATCGTGAGGGACAGCAGCTCCTGGCGCTTTGACGCCGAGGCCGGGGCCGACGAGATCCTGATCCGCCGCATAGGGCAGAACGAGCTAGACGCCATCCAGGTCTGTCGCGGGTACGTGGAGGCTCAGCGGGCGTACGCCAGCACACTGCACGATGGTTTCAAGGTCAACCAGTACGCTCAGCGCATCATCAGCTCGCCGGGGAAGCAGGATGGTCTCGCCTGGAAAGACAGTAACGGGATCTGGCAGGGCCCCGTGGGTGAGGCCATCGCGCGGGTGATTGCGGAGGGCTATACGGACGACCTTCAGCCGTATCATGGATACTACTTCAAGATCCTGAAAGGCCAGGGTCCTGCGGCTCCGTTGGGCGAGATCAACTTTGTCACCAAGGGCCTGATGATCGGCGGCTTTGCCCTGGCCGCGGCCCCTGCCGAATACCGGGTAAGCGGAGTAAAGACCTTCATCGTCAGCCACAGCGGAATCGTGTACGAGCAGGACCTCGGGCCCAAGACGCTCGAACAGTTCAAGGCCATGGAGGTGTATAACCCGGACTCGACCTGGACGCCCGTCTCCACCGAGCCGGCCCCCACCCTCAGCACCCGCTAATCCACAAACCGCAGTTCAGGCCAACTCGAAACCGAAAGCGGCGTTGTGACCGCGGTCGCGCCCGCGCTACATTCATCCCCCATGCCCGACCCCCGACAGCTGCTGGACAACCTGCATCACCGCCAATCGCTCGCCGAGCAGGGCGGTGGCCCCGATCGCATTGCCCAACAGCATAAGAAAGGGAAGCTGACGGCTCGGGAACGGCTCGATCTGCTGCTCGATGAAGGCAGTCTGGTCGAGCTGGATCGTTTCGTCACCCACCGCTCCAGCGACTTTGGGCTGGATCAACAGATCTTCCCCGGCGACGGCGTCGTCACCGGGTCGGGCCGCATCGACGGCCGCCTGGTCTACGTATTCTCCCAGGATTTCACTGTCTTCGGGGGCTCGCTCTCCGAGGCGCACGCGGAAAAGATCTGCAAGATCATGGACCTGGCGCTCAAGACCGGCGCCCCGGTGATCGGGTTGAACGATTCGGGCGGTGCCCGGATACAGGAGGGTGTGGTTTCGCTCGGTGGCTACGCCGACATCTTCCTGCGGAACACCCTTGTCTCCGGAGTGATACCGCAGATATCGGTGGTCCTCGGGCCCTGCGCCGGTGGGGCGGTGTACAGTCCGGCGATCACCGACTTCATCTTCATGGTTCGTAACGTGAGCTACATGTTCGTCACCGGACCCAATGTGGTAAAGACGGTGACCCACGAAGAAGTGAGCTTCGACGAGCTGGGCGGGGCCGACACCCACGGCAGCACCTCGGGCGTCGCCCACTTTGTGCACGATTCCGAGCCGGAATGCCTCCAGGCGGTTCGCGAGCTACTCGGCTTCCTCCCGCTGAACAACATTGACGAGCCGCCCCAGCGGCCCTCGGCAGACCCGGCCGACCGGCGAGACGAAGCGCTGCTGGAGCTCATTCCCGAAAGCCCCAATAAACCTTATGACATGCACGGGGTGATCGGGCGGGTCGTCGACGACGGCGCCTTCCTGGAGGTGCAGCGGGGTTACGCGGACAATATCGTGGTGGGATTCGCCCGATTTGGGGGTGCCCCGGTCGGGATAGTGGCTAATCAGCCGGCAGTCCTGGCCGGAGTCCTGGACATCAACGCCTCGCTCAAGGCAGCCCGGTTCATCCGCTTCTGCGACTGTTTCAACCTTCCGGTGGTGACCTTCGTGGATGTGCCGGGATTTTTGCCTGGAGTGGCCCAGGAGCACGGCGGCATCATCAAGCACGGCGCCAAGCTCCTCTACGCCTACTGTGAGGCCACCGTTCCCAAGCTCACAGTAATTACTCGCAAGGCGTACGGCGGCGCGTACGACGTGATGAGCTCCAAGCACATTCGGGGCGACGTCAACCTGGCCTGGCCCTCCGCCGAGATTGCCGTGATGGGACCCAAAGGGGCGGTGGAAATTCTCTTTAAGGACGAGATTGCCCGGGCAGAGGATCGCACCGTTGCTACCGACCGGCTAAGCGAAGAGTACACCGCCAAGTTCGCGCACCCCTATGCTGCCGCGGCCCGGGGTTATATCGATGACGTGATCGATCCGCGGGACACCCGCCCCCGGCTAATCGAGGCGCTCCGGATGCTGCGAGGCAAGCGAGATCGGAACCCGCCGAAAAAGCACGGGAATATTCCGTTGTAGGTGGTTGCCAGTCGCCAGTCCTCAGTCGTCAGATGCCAGTCATCAATCGCTGCGACTGCTAAACTGGGACTGGCAACTGAGGACTGGCAACTGGCGGCTAAGCGGTGTCACCTCGGCCGATGGCGACGTCCCCTAGCCAAGAGGTACTCCGGGGGGCATTTTGTCACACATGTTTCAGGTTGCTTCGGTGCAAACCACTCCCCCCAGCGCAGTGCGCCACCGGCTCTCTGCGGCAGCCCTGGTTTTGTTTCTCGTAGGAACGCTGGCGCCCGCTGGACTCCTGGGACAGGCGGCGATCGACCCCAATGTGGCGCCCAAAGCGGCCGCCTTGGAGCGGAGCGGGGAACGGCAGATGGCCATCGATCTGCTGGGGCGGTACCTCGCCACCGCTCCCGATGATGGACGAGCCTGGCTTCAGTTGGGCCGCTTCTACCTGCTCGACGCTCGCGACTGGCATCTGCAGGGACACAAAGGTGATCCGGACGGGCTGTTGTATCTGGATTTTGCCGGCACGGCATTCGACCAGGCCATCCGGCTCTCAGTCGACTCGGGAATCGTGTTCCGGGGATTAGTTGAGCTGGAACGCTCGGTAGTGGCCATAGAAGATTCGGGTTGGAATGTGGTTGGCTCAGGTCAGCCTCGGTCAACCAGCCCTGAAATGCCGGGGTTCATCCTCGAGCTTGGGGCCAATCTCTTGAGCTCCTGTCCGGCAGGTGGGGTGTTTCTGCTGGGTAGCGACCTGGAAGCACTCTCCGTTTGGTATGACGATCTGGACCTCCGCACCCGGGAGATCCTTCCGATTCGTCCGGACCGCTACGCCACCGACTCGATCTATCGCCGCCGAATGGCGCAGGTCATGGGCATCGATCCGGGTCTGCCGGTGCGCAATGCCCTCAAGGATGTGGCCGACCGCCGGACTCTGTGCCTCAGTCCCACTGCAGACAGCGCGGCGGCCCCCACACTGGAATGGCGGCCGTTCCGCCTCAGTCGGGTCAGCCGAGTCGCCCCGCCCGGACCACAGGCTCTCTCGATGACGGAGTTGTTGGAGGCCACCCGCCAGGGCAGCTCGGTCTGGGTTCACGATGTCCGGTTGGTGTACGACCAGGCGGCGCGGTTCAATAATCTGCTCTGCGGCAGCTTGCTTTCGGTGTTCGGCGATTCCCCCCCGGCGGCGTGCCGTCCCTGAGGGTTGAGGGAAACATCTCTCCTCCCGTCCCTCCTGTCTTTCCCGTCCGGCCCGTCCTTCTATGAACCGCGTACTCGTTGCCAATCGCGGAGAGATCGCGCTCCGGATCATCCGCGCCTGTCATGAAGAGGGTCTGGAGGCGGTGGCGGTGTACTCCAGTGTGGACCGAGCCGCGCCGCATGTGCGTGCGGCAGATCATGCGGTGGCGATTGGACCAGCGGCACCGGCCCAGAGCTATCTCTCAATCGATCGTCTGCTTGACGCCGCTCGGAAGACCAAGTCCCAGGCGATCCACCCAGGCTATGGCTTCCTGGCCGAGCGAGCCGCGTTTGCCGAGGCGGTGGAGAGCGCCGGTCTGATTTTCGTGGGACCTCCAGCTTCTGCCATCAGGGCGATGGGGGACAAGACCGAGGCGCGGCGGCGGATGGAGGAGGCGGGGGTGCCCATCGTGCCCGGTGCCGGTGCTCAGAGCGAAGACCTGAAGGCGGCTGGCCGCGCAGCAGACAAGATCGGCTATCCGGTCATGGTCAAGGCTGCGGCCGGCGGCGGCGGCAAGGGGATGCGAGTGGTGCGCGAAGCAGCAGCCCTGGCCGGTGCGCTGGAGGCTGCGCGGTCAGAGGCGCTCAAGGCCTTCGGCGATGCGAGCGTGTATCTCGAGAAATTCATCGAGCGTCCCCGGCACGTCGAGATCCAGGTCCTGGCCGACCGGGAGCGCACGATCCATCTCGGGGAACGCGAGTGCTCGGTACAGCGACGTCACCAGAAGCTGGTTGAAGAGGCGCCCTCGATTGCAGTCTCGCCCGAGCTCCGAGAGCGAATGGGAGCGGCCGCCATCGCCGCCGCAGAGGCCGTCGGCTATCGCAGCGCGGGGACCTGCGAGTTTCTGCTGCTTCCGGATGGCTCGTTTTATTTCCTGGAAATGAACACCCGGATCCAGGTGGAGCACCCCGTCACCGAGCTGGTGTATGGCGTGGATCTGGTGCGGGAGCAGCTGCGCATTGCGCGAGGCGAGCCAATGCGGGTGCCTGAGGGGATGCTCTCCCCGCGCGGATGGGCCATGGAGTGCCGGATAACCAGTGAGGATTCCGCCAATGGGTTCCTGCCATCTACCGGCAAGATCGACTACCTGAAGCCGCCGGCGGGGCCTGGGGTTCGCTGGGACAGTGGGATCGAGATCGGAGATGAAGTCACGCTCTACTACGATTCCATGCTGGCCAAGCTGATCGTCTGGGCACCCGACCGGCTGCAAGCGCTGGCTCGAATGAGTCGAGCCCTGAATGAGCTGGTGATTACGGGTGTGGCCACCAACCAGGGCTTCCATCGCCGGCTCATTGCCGATGCCGCGTTCGCCCGGGGAGAGATCGACATCCAGTTTCTCGACCGGCGGCCGGACCTCACCGGACCGGACCGTACCCTGGAAAGGATCGAGCATCTGGCCATAGCGGCTGCCCTGGCTGAGGAGAGCTCCCGCCAATCCCGCCTTCCTCCGGTCGCGGCGGATACCGGGCGGGAGAGCGCTTGGGCAAGGCAGGCCAGGAGTGAAGCGCTACGGTGAGCCCGATCCGAATTCTACGGCTGGCAGCTGGAGGCGATGGAGTAGGGAAGCTGGACGATGGCAGAACGCTCTTTGTGCCGCGGACGGCGCCGGGCGATCTCATCGAGATCACCGGCATTCGAGAGCACAAGAAATTCGCCCGGGCTCGGCTGGGAGAATTGCTCGCGGTTTCTCGGCGACGAGTCGAACCTCGCTGTCCCCATTACACCCGAGACGAATGCGGCGGCTGTCAGTTTCAACATCTGGACAATGAGACCCAGCTCGAGAGCCGCCGGACCTTCGTGGGAGACGCGCTCCGGCGAATTGGGAAGCGAGACGTCGCTGATCCTCCCATCGTTCCTGCGGAACGGACCTACGATTACCGGACCAAGCTCACCCTCCACGTGGCCTCAGGTGGCCGACGTATTGGCCTGCATCCTTATGACCGGCCCGACCAGGTCTTCGACCTGGCCTGGTGCCATATCACCGCCCCACCCCTGATGGAGCTTTGGCAGCAGGTCAGACGGCTGCGTGCGCTCCTTCCTGCTCAGCTGCTGCAGCTGGTTCTTCGTCTCGACCGCCGGGGCCACTGCCATCTGGTGTTCCAGCTGGGGCAGGGCGAGGTCTGGTCCGGGGCCGATCGCCTCTATCGTGAGCTGCAGCGCCAGGGCGCGAGCGCCACACTGTGGTACCAGCCTCCTGACGGAGTCGCTCGCGCTGTTGCCGGGGCCGGCGAGGCTTTTCCGGCTACCGTATTCGAGCAGGTCAATCCGGAAATGGGCGATAAGGTCCGCCGCTTTGCC
>JBJMPB010000610.1:0-11190 GCA_045803455.1 Gemmatimonadales bacterium
CGGCACCGTGCACAACACCAACACATTGCTCGGGCACGACGGGTTTGTCGGCGTCAAGACCGGCTCCACCGCCGCGGCCGGCGGCTGCTTCTCGTTCCGGGCCATCCGCTGGATCGACGGCAAGCCGACGACGATCACCGGCGTCGTGCTGGGCCAACCCGGCCACGACCGGATCGCGGCGGGTCTCGCGGCCGCCGCCGCCCTGGTCGGCCGCATCGCCGGTCATCGGGCCGTGCCAGATCTACAGCAACCGACCCTGCCACCACCAACCGCGCTTCGAAGCCATCGGCCACGGCTTCGCGCCCATGAAGCAGGCCAGCGTCCAGAAGTTGACGAGGACGACGTGGTCGCGCAGCTCGGCGGGGGCCGAGTGGCTCGGAGTTGAGCCAGCCGGTCGCCCCGCCGAGCGAGGGCATGTGCACGCGAGAGGCACGGTCACCTAGCGGAGCGACCGGAGCCCCTCGCGGACCTCGTTTACGAACAGCTCGGGCTGCTCCCAGGCGGCAAAATGCCCGCCCTTGTCGCGCTTGTTGTAGTGGATGAGCTTGGGATAGGTCTGCTCCGCCCAGCTCCGCGGCACCTGATAGAGCTCGTCGGGAAAGACGCTCACGGCTACCGGGATGGAGACGCCCTTCGGGTCGAAGAAGCCGAACGTGTTTTCCCGATAGAGACGTCCCGAAGAGATCCCCGTGTTCGTCAACCAGTAGTGGGTGATGTTGTCGAGGATGTCGTCTCGGGTAAGGCCCTCGGCCTGTCCGTCGAAGACACGTGCGATCAGCGCCAAACTAGTCGCGTCGTGGTCGAGCATCCAGGCGGCCAGGCCGACGGGTGAATCCGCAATTCCGTACAGCGCCTGCGGGTGGGTCCCCATCTCGAGTGCGTAGGCCACGTCTATCGCAAAGAAGTCCTTCAACTTTTCGTAGAGGCGTGTCTCTTCGTCATCAAGACCGGACGGCGCCGGGCCGCCGGATTGGACCGCGGCTGCGACGTCGGGTCGAACAGCACCAGGGAAGTTGGTGTGGATGCCGAGCAATCCCGGAGGTGCCTGTGCACCCATCAGATCAACGATTTGCCCGCCCCAATCGCCACCCGAGGCGACGTAGCGGTCGTACCCCAGGCGCTTCATGAGCTCCGCCCAGGCACGGGCGATCCTCTCGGGGCCCCACCCGGTGGCGGTCGGCTTACCGGAAAAGCCGTAGCCCGGCATCGATGGGATCACCAGATGGAACGCATCCAAGGCGCTCGCGCCGTGTGCAGTTGGATTGGTCAGCGGGTCGATGATCTTCAGCTGCTCGATGACCGAGCCGGGCCACCCGTGGCTGACGATGAGCGGCAGCGCGTCCTCATGTTTCGAGCGAACATGGATGAAGTGAATGTCGAGCCCATCAATTCGGGTGATGAATTGCGGTAACGCATTGAGCCTCGACTCGCATTTGCGCCAGTCGTAATCATTCAACCAGTAGCTGGCGAGCTTCTGCATGGTGTGGAGCTGTACGCCCTGGGACTGGTCGGCGACGGGTTCCTTCTCCGGCCAGCGCGTCGCCTTGAGGCGGGCGCGCAGATCTGCGAGGTCCGCCTCAGGTGTTTCGATCGTGAACGGTCGGATCGCCGGTACGGATGCTGGTGCCTTTGCGGTTGCGACAGCCATGTGGATCTTCCTTTCAAGAAAAACCGCCGGTCGCCCGGTGGGCGGCTCGGCGGTCTTGGGTTCCTTCGAGGCGCAGCTATGACAGCAGCGCGGAGGAGGCGAGGACCCGTAGCTTTGCGGCGCCGGCTTTCGCCGGTTGTGCCTTTGTCTAGGGAGTTGCGGAGGCCACGATAGCGGGTGGCACTGAACTCGGCAATATGGTCTTTCGTGTAGTCTTCGCGAGCGGAAGCGCTTCGTTCAAGGACTGCATGATTGCCACCACTGCCCGTTCCTTTGCCTTGGCTTCAACGTCCACCGTCATCGAGCGTCCCAGCCAGACATCGGGGAAGTCGTTCGAATCTATGTAGTCGGCGTGCGCCCGGTTGTTCGGTCCCTCCCAACCTCCCTTGGGCGACGAGAGATGACAGTACTGCTCTCGTTCCTGCCACGTCTCCGCCGCCAGCTCGGTCGCGTCCTCGACTGACAATTGATCGGGGAGGCAGCGATGGTGGTGCACGTCGTAGACCAGCGGCAGGCCCGAACGCCGGCACACCGGCAGCAGGCTCCGCGGAGTGAAGCAGCGGTCGTCGTTCTCGAACGCCAGCCGCTCCCGCATCCGCGGGCTCAGGAGCTCGAGTCCGCGCTCCAGACGCTCGGCGGCCGGCCCCACCCCACCCGCGGCACCTCCGCCGTGCAGACAGATCACGTCGGCTCCGATCAGCTCGGCGATCATTGCCTGATGTTCCAGCTCCCGCACCGCAGAGTGTACCACTGCTTCCCGCTCCGAGTTGAGCACCACGAACTGGTCCGGGTGCAGACTCAGCCGGATGTCATAGGCCCGGGCCAGCGCTCCGGCCCACTCGAACGCTCCCGCGATTGCTCCCGTTGGATCGAGCCGCTCCAAGGTGTAGCCGGTGATCGGATGGGTGGCGAGAGGCAGGACCTGGCTGTTGACCCGGAAAGCGCCGATGCGGAGCTCGTGACAGCGCTCGATGGCGGCGGCCAGGGCATCCGCATTGTGGGCGGCGATGTCACCCAGATAGCCTCGCGCGACTCGAGACTCGAGACTCGCGACGTATCGATGTGTCGCAGTGCGGAAGCTGATGGGCGCGTCGAGAAACTGGCAGCAGAGGCCCCATCGGAGTCGGGAGTCGGGAGTCGGGGGCACTGTCACTCTAGCACACCAGTTGTCACCCTGAGAGAGCGGTTCCTTCGCTGCGCTCAGGATAACAACCGTTCTCCTGACTCCTGACTCCTGACTCCCGACTCATAGTACGTTGACAATCCACTCACCCACGAAATACCCGACCACCGCCACGCCGAGTCCCACCACGAACATGTCTAGGCCACTCCGGAATATTCCCCGTCCGGTGAAGAAGCTTCGTGCTGCTCCCACCCCGAAGTGCGACAGCATCGCGAGCGCAAATGCGGTCCAGATTGCGCCCGGACCGGTGTCGAAGAGGAAAGGTGCTACCGGGATGAACGCGCCGAACGCCGTCGCAATGCCGGTGATCCAGGCTTCCCGCATCGGTGTGCTGGTGGCCTCTCCGATCTTGAGCTCCTCCCGCACCTTCTCCTCCAGCGCCCGGTCCGGATCGCGCATCACCTGGCTGGCCAGGGTCTCCGCCTGCCCTGCCGGGATCCCCTTAGCCTGATACAGGAGACTCAGCTCCTCCCGCTCCAGGTCGGGCATCAGCCGGATCTCTTCCTTCTCCATAGCGATCTCGTGCTCGAACACCTCGCGCTCGCTCTTGGCCGCGAGATATCCCGACGATCCCATGCTCAACGCGTCGGCCACCATCCCCGCCAGTCCTGCCACCAGCACCGCATGCTCCGCCGTCTGAAGATTCCCCTGGGCACCGATCATCCCGGCGACGAGCCCGAAGTTGGCGGTGAGTCCGTCGTTGAAGCCGTAGACCAGGTTCCGGAGCAGGCCGCCGGCGCCTGTCTTGTGCCACGGCTCGCCGGACGCTCCGCTGATCCCCGCCAACGTCTCCGCGTGCTCCGCCGACTCCTTGGCCAGGGTGAGTGCGGTCGGCCCCGCAGTCCCGTCGGGCGACTCGCGATAGAGATTGAGGTAACCTTTGACCTCCCGCCCCTCCTCTTCCAGCAGCATCGGGAGCAGCACGCCGCTGCCCAGCCGCCGGGCAAGCCAGGCTCGCATCCGGGCACCCCGAGACGGCGACGGCACCCCTACCGCATGGCCGTGGTCCGCCAAAAGCTTTCGCCACATCTCCACGTGGCGGTCTTCCACCCCGGCCAGCTTGCGGTAGATGTCGGCCCGTCCGGGATCCCGTTCGGCTTGGGCCAGCTCCCTATAGAGGAAGGCGGCGTCGGCCTCGTCTTCCAGGTGGTGCAGCCATTCGTGCGGGGGAGACTGGGGAGAGGTGGCGGTCATTGCTACATGATAACAGCGGTGAGCGGTGAGCGGTGAGAGGTTGGTGGGTCGTAAGTGGTGAGCGTGGACGTTATTGCCCCGCGTTGGGGGTGGCTCCGCAGGGCACGTCAGAACGAGGGGAGGAGACCGGGCGAGCTTCCCAGAGCTATCATGGGCAGCAAGGACGAGCCCGGGCTCCGAGCATCGAGTTCTGCAGTGCCCGAAGGAGCCCAACCCAACGCGGAACACACCCGCAAGTGGATCTCCTCTCTGCCGAGTGCTGCAGCGCCCGGAGGCGTCCCTGCCAGTTGGTGCAACCCCCAAACCGTGCCTCGCGGTTACTCTTCATAGGGACGGGGCTGCAACGGTTTAGCTCGTCCCAGCATCCCTAAGAACGTTATGACCGGGACCTTGTTGATGGATTCGTCGCTGCTCGCGAATGCCGATACCGTCGTCGCTCGCGCTCGAACCGGAGATCCGGAAGCGCTAGCCTCGCTGTACCGGGCATTCGAGGTGCCGGTCTACAACCTGGCGCGCCGAATCTGTCGCACTACCGAAGACGCCGAAGACGTCCTCCAGGAGACCTTCTTCGAGGTCTGCCGGAGCATCGGCCGGTACCGGGAAGAGGGAAGCTTGTGGGGCTGGGTTCGCACCATCGCAGCCAGCAAGGCGCTGATGCGGATCCGGAGGAACAAGTATCGCGATACCGACGAGCTGCACGATGAAGTGGTGGGCAGGCGACAGGAAGACAATCACCTCAGAATGGATCTGGAAGCAGCGCTCGAGCGGCTCTCGGAGACCAGCCGGGCCGTGGTCTGGCTTCACGATGTCGAGGGGTACACCCACGAGGAGATCGCCTCGATGATGGGCAAGACCCCCAGCTTCTCCAAGTCCCAGCTCGCCCGGGCCCACACCCGCCTCCGGTCCTGGTTGGGCGAGGAGGGAGCGGCATGAGTCAGACCCATCTGTCCATGGACGCGCTGCTCACCCTTCGGGAGCCCGGAGTCGAGCCCGGCACCGCCACCGCCCGGGAGCATCTCAACCAGTGCCCCGTCTGCCAGGCCGAGCTGGACCGGCTGCACCAACGGGTGGCCCGGCTCAAGGCCCTGCAGCCACTGCGGCCGGGGCGCGACCGGTGGCCGGAAACCAACGCCCGGTTTCGGGCCGAGCGGCGCCGGCGGACCGGCCGGTTGGCCGGACTCACCGGGTTGGCCGCGGCGGCGTCGCTGGCGGCGGTAATCGGGCTGGGCCGGATGACTCAGCCGGTCCACGCCACAGCAGAGCAGCTGTACCAAACGGTGGAGCGGTCGCAGGCGTTGGAGGGCGCGCTGAGCCAGTACAACCCGGAGGGCCGGGTGCTCGACGGCCGGACTGCCCGGATGGCGCAGGAGCTGGAAGACCGTATCGCGCGGGTGGATCGTGAGTTGGAAGCCACCGAGCTGTTGCCCCAGGAGGCTCCGGAAGACCAGCTGCTCAGGCTGTGGCGCGAGCGAGTAGGGCTGCTGGACGCCCTAGTGGACGTGCACCTCACCCGGGCGAGCGATGCGGGACTCTAGGATCCGAGGAGACGGCCTATGCTGCGATACTTTGTCCTGACTGCCGGGGTCTGGCTTGCCGGAGCCAGCTTTAGCAGAGGGGCGGCTCAGGAGCCGGTCCGCGGCGAAGTATTCGAAGGAGATTCCATAGAGCTGCACCTGGATCGCGGAGCCGACCGGATGCTTCAGGTGGTGATGAATCGCCGGGCCCGCCTGGGCATCAAGATCAATCTTCGAGCCCGGGACACCGATTCAGTCGGAGCCTATGTCGAGGCCGTGACCCCCAGCGGTCCGGCGGCCAAGGCGGGCATCCGCTCGGGCGACATCGTTACCAAGGTTGACGGCAAGTCCGTTCTGGCCGGCGGCCAAGCCGAAGGCGGTGCCCGGGAGTCCCTCCCTGGACTCCGGCTGATCGAGCTGGCTGCCAGGCTGGCGCCTAACGACACGGTCGCCGTCGAGTTCCGCCGGGGTAAAGACCGGAAGACAGTCTCCGTGGTCACCGCCGACGAGCCCGACATGCTCTTCCAGGGCGCGGCACCAGGCGGCAGATCCTTCGCCTTCCGGCTCCGGCCGGACGGCCCCCGCCGCACAGTTACTACGCTGGAAGGCGACCTGGAAGATCGCCTTGGCGCCCGGCCCTTTCTCTCTGGAGCGGCGCTGTCCGACCTCGAGCTCGCTCCGCTCAACCCGGATCTGGGCCGCTACTTCGGCGCTACCGAAGGTGTCCTGGTCATCAGCATCCCCAAGGATTCCCGCCTGAACCTGAGAGGGGGCGACGTGGTCCTCGCGGTGGACGGCAGGAAGCCGGCCGGTCCTTCCCACCTCCTTCGAATCCTCCGAAGTTACGAGCAGGGCGAGAGCTTCAAACTGGACATCCTGCGGAACGGAAAGCGGGAGACCGTGAGCGGGCAGGTAGGGCCCACGTCTGACCGGTAATTAGCCGTTGGGCTAGGTTGTGCGCCCGCTCACAGATGCCGTAACCTCCCAATCCTATATCTTCAGTCCACCCCTAGCGAGGCAGCAATTATGGGATTCCTGTGGACCTTGATCATCGGATTGGTTGTTGGGGCAATCGCCAAGCTTATCATGCCCGGGCGCGATCCGGGCGGAATCATCGTGACCATGCTGATCGGCGTGGCCGGCGCCCTGCTGGCTGGGTTCTTGGGGCGGGCACTCGGCTGGTATAACAATCCGGGTGAAGGCCCGGGAATCATCGCGTCGATCGTTGGCGCCCTGCTTCTACTGCTCCTCTATCGTCTGTTTACCGGACGCAGGGGCAGCACGACGGTTCCGTAACGCGGCAGTTCTGCGGTTACCACAACGTAAGCGGTACGCAGTGAGCGGCGAGCGGCGGTAACGCCGTATCATCCGCTGACTGCATACCGCTTATGATTTGTGGGCAGTTGCCAGTCGTCAGTCGCCAGTCGTCAGTCGTCAGTATCAATCTCCAGGTCCTAGGTGCCGGTCCCCAGCTCTACTGACCTGCGTCGTTCCTCACGTTCCGTCGTTCCGTCGTTCCGTCCTTTCCCCCGCACCAGCTTCGCCAGCTCTTCGAACATGGGGAAGTCCAGACTCTGTGCCCCGTCGCTCATGGCGTGAGCCGGATCGGGATGGACTTCGACGATCAGCCCGCAGGCTCCGGCCGCCAACGAGCCCACGCTGAGCGGCGTCACCAGCGAGCGAACCCCGGCCGCGTGGCTCGGGTCTACGATCACCGGCAGATGAGTTCTCTCCCGCACCAGCGCCACGGCATTGAGGTCCAGCGTATGGCGCGTCGCACGCTCGAAGGTTCGGATGCCACGCTCGCAGAGCACCACGTGGGGATTGCCTTCGGCCAGCACGTACTCCGCCGCCATCAGCCACTCTTCGATCGTCGCTCCCGCTCCGCGCTTGAGCAGGATCGGCTTGCCGCTCCGGCTTGCCGCCCGAAGCAGGCTGAAGTTCTGCATGTTGCGAGCGCCGATCTGCAGCATGTCGGCAAAGTGAGCGACCACCGGCACCTCTTCCCAGCTCAGCACCTCGGTGACGATCGGCAGTCCGGTCCGCTCCCGCGCGTCTGCCAGATAGCGGAGCCCCTTTACCCCCAGCCCTTGGAAGTCGTAGGGTGACGTCCTCGGCTTGTACGCTCCGCCGCGCAGCATGTCTCCCCCGGCCTGCGCCACGGCGTGTGCCGTCTCCAGGATCATCGCTTCGCTCTCGACCGAGCAGGGTCCGGCAATGAGCACCGGCGAGCCTTCGCCGAAGCGCACGTCGCGCACCGCCACCACCGTTCCTTCCGGATTTCTTCGTCGGTCCACCAGCGGAACGTTCGGTTTCTCCACCCGGTGCGCCGGCGTCGGCACCGGCGCAGACAGCCGTGATCCCTCGGTCCAGGCTTCGTAGCTGCCCAGGATGATGAGCTCGGCGGCCAGCGCCTCGATCTCCTCCAGGGCCTCGGCAACGCGCGGATCCTGCGCCGACCCCTCGACGTCCACGTAGAACCGGTAGGTCCACGGCGCCGAGCGCTCGGGCCGGGATTGCAGCGCCATCAGGTTCACGCCGCGGGCACCGAAGGCCTGCAGGGTGAGCGCGAGCATACCCGGCTTGTGGTCCACCAGGACAATGAGAGAGGTCTTATAGCGGCTGGTCGCACCAGAGCGTAACGTTTCTGCTGAGTCGGCTCTGGTGAAGGTGAGAAACCGGGTCTGGTTGGTCGGGTCGTCCTCGATCCGCTCGGCCAGGGCGATGAGACCGTGGGCATCGGCCGCCGGCCGCGCCGCAATGGCGGCCCAGGTCGGGTCCTGTTCCTGAGCCACGATCTCCGCGCTGCCTGCCGTGTCCCACGCGCTCACCAGCTCGGCATCGGGAAGGTGCTCGCCCAGCCAGATCCGGCACTGCCCCAGGGCGACGGGATGGGAGAGCACCCGGCGGATTCCAGATACTGTTGCGCCCGGTATCGCCATGACGGTGTGGTGCACCGGATAGAGCACCTCATGGGTTAGCCGGAGCGTTCGGTCGCCGAAGGCCTCATGCAGCAAGTCATAGGTGGTTGTGACCGATCCTATAAGGGAGTTCTCGATCGGGAGGCACCCGGCATCCGCCCTGCCTGCGCGCACCGCGGCCACCACGTCTTTCACCTCACGGCAGGGCAGGGCCTCGAGGTCGGGCCATCGCCGGCGGGCGGCTGCTTCGCTGAAAGATCCGTGAGAACCCTGTATCGCCACGCGCATGATCGCTCCAGATGAGAAATAAAAAACCCGCCAACCTGGGCGGGGCGTCGATGATCGGGCGGTGATGCGCTAGCGCGCTCTACCTGGGCCCGACGGGCATCGCGCCTCGCCGGCTGCGGCAAAGAAGAACCAATAATTTCGGGTGGAGAGCATGGGTCGAACCTACGGCTCGCCGAGGAGCGTTGTCAAGGCCGCGTTATCTTCCGGGGTGATTGTTCGCACCGGTATCTGTGTGCTGTTGCTCGGATCCCTCCTCGCTGCCGCGCCCAACGCAACGGCCCAGGGACTCCCGGACTTCTCGCCGCTCAATCCCATGGCGAGCTCGCGCAGCGGTCTTTACTACCAGCCTTACAGGGACCCTGCGCCCGGCCGGTGGACCGCCGCCTTCTCCTTCGATTACGCCAGCGTCATCGAGTACAATCGGTTGAGCCAGGCCGATTACGTGCTCGACTCCGAGCTGCTCCGGATGAGTCTGGGCCTGACCCGTGACGTGGGGCCCCGCACGTTTGTCACTCTGAGCGGGGCCCTCGGCGGCGCGTACGCCGGATTTCTCGATGGCTTCCTCGATTGGTATCACGGCCGACTGGGCATCCGGATGAGCGAGCGGGAGCGTCGCCCAAAGGACCAGTTTCTCTATACCGTCACCCTGCCCGATGGGAGATCGGTCTCCCGGTCGCGACGAAATCTCTTCATCGATGACCTGAGGTTCGGCCTGGGCATCCGTGTCGGTTCCCAGGTCCAGAGCGTCTTCTCGATGACGTTACCCACCTCGACCGGACCCCAGGGATATGGCCGAGGTGTCCCCTCTCTTTCCGTCATCAATACAATGAGAGCCGCGCTCACGCCCCAGCTCGGCTACGAAGGAAGTATGGGTCTGGGTTTCACTCCGGCCCATGGCGACATGACCGAAGGACAGCGGGAGCTGTTCCTCTCGCTCACCTCCGGACTGCGCTGGCGCGTGTGGGGACATCAGTCGGTATACGCGAATGTGTTCTACCACTCTCCGTATTATCACGAGACAACTCTTCCTGCCCTCGACCGCAAGGAGTTGTCGCTCGACTTCGGCTGGATTCTGAGGACGAATCAGGGTGGGGAATGGAGGCTCGGCTTGACCGAGGATCTAGAGCCGGCCGGCCCCGGGGTGGATCTTATTCTCCGGCTGGGAAGGACGTTTTAGCAAAGAGAAACTGTTCCATGTTGTTGAACAGGAACTCCTTAGCTTTAGGCTCCCGCAGATTTAATCCGTAATGATTGATCAGCTGTTGCTGGGTTTTGAGCCACTCCGCCCAGCAAACATTACAGATCTGATCAAAGGCCCGCCGGCCCAATTCGTTCTGAAATGGCTGAAACGCCATCCGTTCGCGTTCTTGCCCACACCGGGTACAGTGTAACGTTGTCATTAGGGCAAGATAGACCTCCTAGAAATTGTGATCCAGTCTATTGGGAGATCTCCTGATATCGCATACTATGGTCAGGGGTGCAGCTGCCGCCGGGCTCCCGCCCCCATTCGGATGGCTCGGGCACCGCTGGCGGTACCCAGGCCGGTTCCGACCCCGAATGCGATGGCCGTCACAATGCTGAAGAAAGGCAACAGGGCCGCGGGCCAGGCCAGCATCCCGGCAAGAAACCCGGTGATCACTGGAGCCCACGGAGAGTGAACTGCGTCAACGAACCGGAGCCTGCGGCGCACGAAATTGCGCGTAAGGATGAAACCGATGGCACCGGCGGTAATGATGAGCAGAAGCTCGAGCATAAAGCCGTCCTAGATAGGGTCAGTGCTTGGCGTTACAATACGCAACGTTGACTGGAAAGATTCAATAGGGTGCAAATGAGGGTGGTAACATTGTGGTATGCGAATCGCGGGCGTTTTCGTTGTCCTTGGCTAAGCTCTTTCACCCGGAAGGAGCCTACAAATGCCTAGACATCCAACTGTTGTGGTGCCGAACATCGGTCCCATGGATCACGCATGGGATCTCCTCGGCGAATGGCAGGCTGAATTCGAGCTCCCGGAGACCGAATCACCAGTGCACGGCAAGGTTACGTTCCGCTCCTGGACCGACGCCGAGCTGCAACTGGACCCGATCGAAGCCGCCATCGCGGGCATTCCGTCCAGCGTTCCGTTGGAACGCGCGAGTGAGATCCATCTCACGGATGCTGGTGGTGGGGCGCTGCAGTGGGTGCTCCACGCGCCCTCGACCAATTGGTCACTGCAGGCGACACTTTGGCCCGGCTCTTTGCACCTATTCGTGCACGACGCCGATGACGATGAGGAGCAGCTCTACCGAGCCCGAGCCACACGCGATCAGGAGTACTATTTGAGAAAGTACCCGTTAGAGACGAAGTGAGGAGCGACGGAACGTGGGAACGACGGAACGACGGAAGGTTTGGAAGGGGGCCCGGCTTGTTAGAGTCGGGCCTTCTTGTTTTTAGCCTCATCCTCCG
>JBJMPB010000646.1:0-10334 GCA_045803455.1 Gemmatimonadales bacterium
TTCCTCGATCATCTCGAGGAATTGCGCCACAGAATCCTCCGTTCGCTGGCCGCCGTGGTGCTGGGGTGTGGGTTGGGGTTGTGGCTGGTCCAGCGGTTCCAGCTGGTCAGCGTCCTCAAAGAACCGATCGCGCCGTATCTCACTGGCGGCAAGCTGGTCGTCACCAGCCCCACTGAGCCGGTAATGATCGTGCTCAAGCTGGGGCTGCTGGTAGGCCTGGTTCTCGCCTCGCCGGTCATCCTGTGGCAAACCTGGGCCTTTCTGGCTCCCGCCTTGTACCAGCGGGAGAAGCGTGCCCTGGTCCCTTCGCTCTTCGTGGGGCTGGGGCTGTTTTTGACCGGCGCGGGTCTGGCCTACCGCTTCGTGGTACCCCAGGCCCTCCGCGTGTTGTTCAGCTTCCAGAGCGAAGCGATCGCACCGTTCATCACCTACGATGCTTACTTCAGCTTTGTCCTGCAGGTCACGTTGGCCCTCGGCCTGTCCTTCGAGCTGCCGCTCATCATCATCATCCTGTCCTGGCTCGGCGTCGTTGGACCGGCGGAGCTGAACCGGTTCCGGCGCTACGCCATCGTGCTCGCGTTTTTCGCGGGAGCCGTGCTGTCGCCCGGCACTGACGTGCTTTCCATGACGATGATGACCCTGCCGCTCATGGTCCTGTATGAGGTGGGGTTTGCCGGCTCCCTCATTCTGCAGCGCCGGCGCCGCCGGGCAGATCGGGAGTCGCTGGCGGGTAAAACTGCGGGCGTGTTTCTCCTCCTGGGTCTGCTGGGGGCTCGGGCGGAAGCGCAGGTACCGGCTCAGCAGCGCCGCCCCCCCACCGCGCGTCGCGATACGACGTTGGCTGATTCGATCCGGGCACGGCAGGGTCAAACATTGGACTCGGCCTCAGCCCGCCGCATGGGCCTGCCTACCGGGCCCACCCGCAGCTTTGCAACCCCGGATTCGGTGATTACTGAACTGCTGGCCCGTCCGGGCTACCAGAGCACCCGATACCGGGCGGATTCCGCCACAGTGTTCGTCCAGGATCAGCGTGTCCTCCTGAATGGCGAGGCTCTGACCGAGCGACGGGGCACTTCACTCGAGGCCGGCAGCATCACCTATCGACGTTCCAGTTGTGTGCTGGACGCCACCGGCGACCCCAAGCTGTTCGACCGGGGACAAGTCATGGTGGGCGAGGGGATCCGTTACGACACGTGCACCCGGCGCGGGGTGATCACGGACGCGCTGACGAACTTTACCGAGGCGGGCAGCGTCTGGTTTCTCCGGGGCAACGTCTCGCAGGACTCCAGCTCGAGTCGGATCTACGCCGCGTCAAGCGAGATCACCAGCTGCGATCTTCCGGTGCCGCACTATCACTTTGCGGGCCGGGAAGTAAAGTGGGTCTCTCGGAATGTGCTGGTCGCGCGCCCGGTCGTCCTCTACGTTCGCGATGTGCCGGTGCTGTGGCTGCCATTCCTTTTTCAGGACATGCGTCCCGGCCGTCACTCCGGCATTCTGATTCCGCAATTTGGCTTCAATGATCTGGTCCGGACCAATCCCGGATACAATCGCCAGATCGCGAACATCGGGTATTACTGGGCCCCCAACGATAACATCGATCTGACTGCGCGGCTCGATTGGTATTCGAATCGTTACCTGCAGTATGGCGTGGCGGGTGCGTACAACTGGATCAACCGGTTCGTGGATGGCGCGCTGGCGTTCAGCAGGCAGCTGGAGACCGACGGTGGATCATCCGCCACGGTGCGCTGGGATCATCGGCAGACCTTCAACCTGTCCACCAGCCTGAACCTCGACCTGAACTACGCGAGCAATACCTCGATCATCAATCGAAATGCGGTGGATCCGCTGCTCAATACCCAGCAGATCACCAGCTCGCTGAACTTCTCCAAACGCTATGGATGGGGAACGCTGACCATCGGCGGCAATCGCCGGCAGAGTCTCTCCGACGGCAGTGTGCAGCAGCTGCTGCCGGCGGTGACGATTTCTCCGGCATCGATTGCGATCGGATCCAACATCACCTGGTCGCCCGGGTTCAGCTTTACCAACAATACCGAGTCCAAGACCCCGCTGGACTCGCTGGCGACGGTGCTGCCGGGGAACATTCTGGACACCATAGCGCAGGTGGGCGGGCGCCGAACCACCGCGCTGGATTTTCAGACCCCGGTGCGACTCGGCAACTTCAACTGGCAGAACTCGCTGTCGGCGGTTGACCAGCGAAGCACTGGCCGGGAGAGCTCCGTCGTACGGATCGACGATCCTACTACCCCGGATCCCACAGATTCGATCACCGTTACCCGGTTCTTCAACGGCAACTTCTCGACCGGCGTGGATTGGAATACCGGCATCAATCTTCCCGTGCTCTTTCGCGGTTCCTGGAAGCTCCAGCCGGCCCTGGGCGTGGCGAACACGACCTCATCCGGTCCTTTCCTGATCCGAAACCGGAACACGAACGGCGACTTTGTCCACCAGGGAAAGCGCTTTCGGTTCTCGGCTACCGCGTCGCCGACTCTGTTCGCTTTTTTCCCGGGGTTCGGATTCGCCAGCCGGATCCGCCATAGCCTGTCCCCGAGTTTGAGCTGGAACTATTCGCCCGCGGCATCAGTGCCGCTGGAATACGCCGAGGCTATCCAAATTCCGGGGCAGGCAGTTCAGGTGCGAAGCGATGCGACCCAAACGATGAGCCTCGGCCTCTCCCAGACCCTCGAGGCCAAGGCCAAGCGGGCCCCCGGCGACACCTCCGGCGCCGAGGCCCGCAAGTTCCGGGTGCTGAGCCTCAACACCACCGCAATCAGCTATGACTTCGAACAGGCCAAGAAGCCGGGACGTACGGGCTGGACAACACAGTCCCTTACCAATTCGCTGCTCAGCGACTTGCTGCCGCAGTTCACCCTAAGCTTCAGCCACGATTTATGGCGCGGCCCGGTAGGCTTCGACACTACCAAGTTCGCTCCCTTCCTGAGCAACGTCAGCGCGAGCTTTGCGATCTCCGGGAACACTCTCCGCTCCATCGGCTCGATCTTTGGACTGGGCAAGGGTCCCTCGGGGCGGCGGGAAAACGTGCCCTCCTCGTACGTGGTCGATGCCGGGCGCCGCAACCGCTCGTACTACAACAGCGGGCGAGTTCCCTTCAGCGGTGGGGGGCGAGAGTTTACCGCCAACTTCAATTACACCCTGTCCCGCACCCGGCCCATACCCGGCTTACCGGGTACGCCGGGGCAGCAGAACCTGGGATTCAGTACCAACTTTTCCCCCACCCCTTTCTGGTCACTCTCCTGGTCGTCACAGTACAACATCACCGACACGAAGTTCGAGTCGCAGGTGGTCCGGTTGGAGCGTCAGCTGCACGAGTGGCGGGCCGGCTTCAACTTCACCCGGAACGCCAACGGCAATTTCGCGTTTTACTTCTCGATTTATTTGACCGACCTGCCCGATCTGAAGTTCGACTACAACCAGACCACCTTCGACGAGTAAGTGTCCCCGGGCGAGGACACTCGAGCGAAATTCTGCTGCCCGCCCATCGGCTAACTCCGTTCTACTCCGAAGCTCTCGCAATGGCACGCGATCTGCCGTGGGTTTCGCCATCCCTCTCCGGAGCCCTGTATGCAAGGTTGGCGTCTGCCGGTCATCCTGCTGCTGGTCATGGCTTGCTCGTCCGACCAAACCAGCCCCGGCAACTCCCCGGATGTGCCGGCTGATCTGTTCAGCACCAGTCTGAACGGAGCAGTGGCGCTCACCTGGCCCGACAATGCGTATGAGTCCGATCCCGACAATTTCCAGAGCTACAGGATTTACAGCACCACCTACAACATCGACGCCCCTGCCGGCAGTGAGCCGTGCGGAGCCTCCTGGACGCTTGAAGGCACCACTGTGGCCCCCGAGTTCCTGGTGGGAGCCATGGTCAACGGAGTATCCCGCTGTTTCTCGGTCAGCTCCGCCAACCAGACCGGGGCGGAGAGCAACCGTTCACGGTCAGTCTTCGACACCCCGAGGCCGGACAGCCGAAATCAGGTTCTCTATGCCATCCAGGTGAACTCAGACAGCAGCGGCTTTCGGTTCTGGGACGACGATGGTGACAACGTAGTCGAGGAGGGTGAGCTGGGGCGGGTGCGGAATGGCGCCTCCAGTGATGTCGACTTCTACATCGACCGCGACGGCTCGGGCCGACTGTTCATGACGCCGATGCGGACAGGCACCGGGGTGGAGTTCTATGCCGATGACCCGGTCGGGGACCTGACCAGCATTGATGACGCGCCCTGCTTCAGCGCGCCAGATCCCAGCTCGTGCAGCAGGTATGCCACCACTCCGATCGAGGCGGCGCCCGGGATGGGTTATGTATTCGAGATGGAGGCGGGCGATCAGTTTCTCCGGTACGGTGCGGTCCGGGTGACCCATGTCGGGCGTGAGTTCATGATTCTGGATTGGGCCTACCAGACCGATCCAGGGAACCCCGAGCTACTCGTGGCAAGGAACAGGGGCACGCCCTGACAACCGTCGCTGAACTCGGGGGTTGAATCAGGAGCGTAACGGCGTCAACTTCGGGCGATGGCTCGCACCGACTGCGTTCTTGACGGCCGCTCGCTCACCATCGAGAACGTGGTTGCGATTGCACGCAGCCCTGCCAATCGGGTCTCGATCGACCCGGCTGCGCGAAAGGCATTGGCCCAGAGCCGGCAGCTGGTGGAGCGGGCGATTCAATCGGGCCAGACGATCTACGGGATCAACACCGGATTCGGCAAGCTGGCGAACGTTCGGGTTCCCGCCGACCAGCTCGATCAACTCCAGACCAATCTCATTCGCAGTCACGCATCCGGCGTCGGGGCACCGCTGCCCCGGCCGGTCGTGCGGGGTGTGATGCTGCTCCGCGCGAACGTGCTGCTGCGGCCCACCAGCGGCGTGCGTCCGGATTTGGTGGACGCGCTGGTAGCCCTGCTCAATGCCGGAGTAGTTCCCCTCGTTCCCGAGCAGGGAAGCGTCGGTGCCAGCGGAGATCTGGCACCACTCAGTCACATCGGACTCGCCTTGATGGGCGAAGGCCAGGTGCTCTCCAACCAGAATATGCCGGCGCCCGCCGAGTCAGCCCTCAAGGCCGCCCGGCTTACGCCCTACCGTTTTGCCCCGAAAGAGGGGATTGCCTTCATCAATGGCACCCAGGCGCAAACGGCGATGCTGGCGATGATGGTGCACGACGCGAAGATACTCTGGCGCACCGCCGTGGCCGCGGCAGCGATGAGCCTGGAAGCGCTGCGCGGAACGCCTGCTCCCCTCGATCCGCGCATTCACCAGTCCCGTCCACACGCGGGACAGATCCGAGCTGCCGCGCTCATGCGCGAGCTGTTGGAGAACAGCGAGATCCGTGAATCCCACCGAGAGAACGATCCCCGGGTGCAGGATGCGTACAGCCTCCGGTGTGCTCCTCAAGTGCTCGGTGCGGTTGCCGATGCTATCGCCTTTGCCGAGCAGACCGCCAATGTGGAGCTCAACGCCTCCACCGATAACCCGCTGGTCTTCGAGAACGGAGAGGTGATTTCGGGAGGAAACTTCCACGGGCAACCGGTGGCTCAAGCGCTGGATATCCTGGCGTTGACTCTGACCACCCTCCAGGCCATCGCCGAAAGGCGGGTGGAGCGGCTGGTCAATCCGGACCTTTCCCAGGGCCTACCCGCGTTCCTCACCAGTGATCCCGGTCTGTGCTCCGGGTTGATGATGGTTCAGATTGCCGCGGCCTCGCTGGTAGCCGAGTCACGAGCGCTGGCCATGCCGGCGAGCATCGGGTCGATTCCCACCGACGCCAACCAGGAAGACTTCGTTCCCATGGGAATGGCAGCGGCGTATAAAGCGGGCCGGATCCTGGTCAATGCGCAGCGGGTCGTGGCGGCCGAGCTCCTCTGCGCTGGCCAGGGACTGGAGTATCTCAAGCCGTTGAAGCCTGGCATTGGGGTAGCCCGGCTGTATCGCCAGCTGCGCACGCTCGACCCGCCGGTGCCTCCGCTCACTGGCGACCGGCCCCCCGGACCGGACCTGGAACGGGTGGCGCGGGGGGTGATGGAGGGCGACTTCGACCCGAAGCCCGGGACATAGCCGCCTCCCGCCCACTCCCCAATCGATTCGTTGACACTGGCCTGGTGCATGCAAATCGTTGCACCATCGTGCGCTTGCCCGGCTTTTGGCCGCCCGGTATCTTTCGCGCACTCCAAATCTTATCTCTGTTTCTCCTCCTCAGCCCCGAGCCGCATGAATCTGGAAAAGCTGAAAGACACGGCGCGGAAGCTGGAACAAAAGGAGGATTGGCGAAAAGCCATCGAAGTGTACCTGAAGGCCATTCAACAGGCCGAATCAGGTGCGGAAACCAGCCCCGATCTTTCGCTTTACAACCGGGTAGGCGATCTCTACCTCAAGATCAACGACACCACCGAAGCCGTCCGGTCCTATGAGCGGGCGGTCGACCTCTACGCCGATCAGGGCTTCTTCAACAACGCCATAGCGCTCTGTGGCAAGATCCTCCGAGTAAACCCTGGCCGGACTCAGACCTACCTGAAGCTCTGTCAGCTCCACGCCCGCAAGAACGTGGTGAGTGAGGCCAAACGGAACCTGATCGAGTTCCTCGAGCGCATGAACGCGCTGGGCCAGCTGGATCAGGCCTTCCAGGCGGTGAAGCTGTTTGCGGACCAGTTCTCCGGAAGCCAGGAAATCCGGAGCATGCTGGTCGACCTCCTTCGGGCCACGTCCCGGGGGGATGAGGCGCGGGAACAGCTGGAGAAGATGGCCCAGGATCTCGAGGCCACAGGCGACAAGACCGGAGCCCGGAAAACTCGCGAGCGGCTCCACGGACTGGATCAGGATCATTCCGCTCCCCCCGCCGCGGCAGCGGGCCCGTCTTCAAAAAGAGGCGATCTGATCTTTCTGGATACCGGGATCGATGTGCCCACGGGTCCACCGCGCGCTCAGGCCTACTCCAAGCCGGCGAAGGAGGCTCCGCGGCCGGCTGCTGAGCCGGCGCCGGTCCAACCACCACCCATGGAACCGGTCGACGAGCCCGAGGTCAGTGTACCGGAGGCCCAACCCAGCGTACCCGAGGGGTTGCTGGTAAATGAGGACTTCGGGGCGATGACCGGCGCCGCCGACCTGGCAGTCGATCCGCTGGTCTCTGAGGAGCCTCCCAGCAGCTCGGGAGCAGACTCAGTCCTGGGAATCGAACGCCTGGGTGACACCGTCGAGCCGCTCGCCGATCTGACGGCGCCGCTCGATATCCAGCGGGGTGGGGAGTCCTCCAGCCTCGATTTCGAGCCGATGAGCCTGGATGGGATTCAGGAAACATCACTCAACAGCTTTGCCACCGACCAGGCTAGCCCCCTGGACTTCTCCGTGGATGCGCCCAAGAGTCCGCTCGATTTTCCTGATGATCTCATCGTGTCTCTGCCGGACAGCGAGACGGGATTCACCACGCTCCCCGATGTATCCGGCTCCGATGATTCCCGGCTCTCGCTCGATGCCGACATAGTCGGTCATAGTTCACCGCAGGCCGGTTCGCCGCCTTCTTCGAGCGACTCCTTGGCGGACCTGGAGAATCGGGTGCTGGATGATCCCGAGAATCCCGACGTCCACCTGGCTCTGGCGGAGAAGCTGCTGTCCCTGGGCGAAAACGACCGGGTGGCGGAAGAGCTCGAGCTGGCATTGGCGGGATTCGAGGATCGACAGGACTGGACCCGCGCTTCGCAGATGGCCGATCGGCTGGTTCACTTGGCGCCTGATAGCATTGGGCACCATCAGAAGCGAGTGGAGCTGGCCTACCGAACCGGAGACCGCGGACCGCTTCTGGAGGCCTACCTCGGTCTGGGCGACGCTCTGGCCAAATCAGGCGCTCTGGACAAGGCAGCCGCGGTGTACGGTCGTGTGATCGAGCACGATCCAGGCAACGTCCGAGCTTCCGCGGCTCTGGCACGAGTCGGTGGAGAGGCCAAGTCGGCCCCACCCGCGCCGGCTCCGTCCACTCGCAGTGAGCCTGCGGCGAAGCCGCCAGCACAGCCGCCGAGCCCGAGTCCCAGCCTGGCTGGATCCAAGCCACCTGCAGCTCCGGCTCCGAGCCCAACTCCGGCTGCTTCGGCCCCCCGGGCCAGTCGAGCTCCGGCCTCATCCGACGAGGAGTTCGTAGACCTCGGCTCCATGCTGCGGGACGAGAAGGGCCCTCGCGACACGCGTATGCGGGTAAATCGGCGCGAGCCCAAGGATCAGGATGAGCAGCGCGAGTTTCATGAAATCCTGGAGCAATTCAAGCGTGGCATCGACGAAAACCTGGAGTCAGACGACTACCAGTCGCATTATGATCTTGGCGTCGCATTCAAGGAGATGGGCCTGCTGGACGAGGCCATCGCGGAGTTTCAGAAAGCGCTACGGGCTTCGGAAGGCCGGCTGCGCACCTCTGAGGCGCTTGGCATGGCATTTTTCGAGAAGGGGCAGTACGCTGTGTGCGAGTCGGTGCTCCGCCGTGCTGTGGATGGCCTAGACGGAACCGACGAGGCCAAGATCGGCCTGCTCTACTGGTTGGGCCGGGCATCCGAAGCCCTGGGGAAGAGAGCCGAAGCTATGGCCAGCTATGAACGAGCTGTCGCGGTCGACATCCGTTTCTTGGATTTGAGTCAGCGAATTCACCGGCTCACAGCGGGACGACGCTCGTGAGTCATCAAACCGCCCCCATTTCTCTCGCCGAGCTGCAGCAGCCCCTTCGCCCCCGCCTGGAGCGGGTGCAGCAGGAGCTTCGGCGTATCGTCGAGGCAGACTTCGGGCTGATCACCCGGGTCAATTCGCATCTGTTTCAGATGCAGGGGAAGATGTACCGCCCCACACTCCTGCTCCTGGCGGACGAGGCCACCGGCAGCAACGACACCCGAGCAACGACCCTCGGTGCTGTGGTTGAGCTGATCCACCTCGCCACCCTGGTTCACGATGATTCGGTAGACCATTCGGTACTTCGCCGGGGCATGCCCACCATCAATTCGCTGTTCAGCCATCAGGTATCGGTCATCATGGGAGACTACCTCTACTCCCGGGCCGTGATTGAGCTGGTTGGTCTGAATGACCTCGAACCTCTGCGGGTGCTGAGCCGGGTGACCAACGAGATGACCGTCGGTGAGATGCGGCAACTCCTGGCCCACGACCCGCTGGAATTCTCCGAGGCGGAGTACAACCTGCTCATCCGGGCAAAGACAGCGTCGCTGGTAGCCGGATCGTGCGAGATCGGCGCGCTTCAGGGGAGTCCGGCAGAGCGGGAGGTGCTCCGTCGGTTCGGCGAGGCCCTGGGAATGGCGTTTCAGATCGTCGACGACCTGCTCGATTATACGGAGGATGCATCGGTCACCGGCAAGCCGTTCGGCTCCGACTTACGCGAGCACAAGGTTACGCTTCCCCTCATTGCAGCATTGCCCAACATGGGCGAGGCGGAGCGGCGTGCTGTCTCCCGCCTGCTACACTCCCCAGAGCCGGGTGATGCCCTGATTGCCGAGGTGATCCAAGCCGTGAGCCGCGCCGGCGGATTGGACTACGCCCGGGAACGCGCGCTCCAGCTGGCCCAACAGGCGGATACCGAACTCGATCTGCTGCAGCCTTCTGCCGCTCGGGAGGCGTTGAGGGCCAGCATCACCTACGTCATCGATCGCAGGAGCTGATGCCAAGCGGCCCACATCGCCCACGCTTCTATGTCGGGGTTCTGATTGTCGGGTTCATTGTGGGCGGAGCCCTGACATCACTGTTCCGCCAAACCCTCCCCGACAGCGCCGCCCGGACCTTTCTCACCAGCACCTGGACGCCCCGTTTCGGACCTATCTCGATGGACCTCCTGGTGGTAGACTTCACCTTGGGTCCCATCGGACTGCATGTCTCGATTCTGAGTCTCGTCGGGGTCCTGGTGGCTTACCTGATCGCGCGGTCGCTTTTCTAGGAGGACCTGTGGGAAACCTCGGGATGTGGGAGATTCTGGTCATCTTGCTGGTCGTATTGCTGCTCTTCGGCGCCAAGCGGCTGCCGGAGATGGGCTCCTCGATCGGAAAGGGCATTCGAGAGTTCAAGCGGAGTATTGCCGACACGCAGGATGCGATCATGAACAGCGACGAGCAGCGGCAAAACCTGCCGCCCCGGCTGCCGGATACCCAGCAGCCCAACCCCAGTCCGACCTCGGGAGAGCCAAAGCGGTTGTCGCAATAAGGGGGGAAGCGGGAAGGTGGGGAAGCGGGGAAGCGCCAAAGACAAACCCCGGGACGTGATGTCCCGGGGTTCTTGCTTGCTTCGCCGCCTCACCGCTTACATCACACCCCCGCCTGCTGTGCCTGCGGCGATCCCGTTTG
>JBJMPB010000657.1:0-7471 GCA_045803455.1 Gemmatimonadales bacterium
GATGGCAGGTCCCTCGCCCTGGTCGGGCGCGACGGATCGATCGACTGGCTCTGCTGGCCGCGGTTCGACAGTCCCTCCCTCTTCGGACGCATGCTCGATCCCAGCGCCGGGCACTGGCGGATCGCACCGGTCGCACCATTCAGGACCGAGCGCCGCTACATCGAAGACACCAATGTGCTCCAGACCCGGTTCATCACCGAAGCGGGAACGGTGGTCCTTATCGATCTGATGCCGGTGTGCTCGGAGAAGGAGAAGGAAGACCTGCTGCTGCCGGAGCGGGAGGTCCTTCGGCTGATCGAGTGTGAGCAAGGGGAGGTGGAGATCGAGTGGTCCTTCGAGCCGCGCCCCGGGTACGGACTCCGAACCCCTGCGGTCCGGCAGGCCGGACAGTTGGGACTTCGGGCCGAAACCGGCGCAGGTCTGGTGAACCTCCGAACAGATCTCCGCCTCGAGTTCAGCGGCGGCGGCATAGCCGGTGGGCGGGCCCGCCTCTCCTCCGGGACCACCGCCCACTCATCGCTCACCTTTGCCGCCGAGGGGCCGGCGGTGCTGCCGCCGCTGGGCGAGCGGTCGCACGCGGCGCTGTCCCGCACCGTGCAGTGGTGGCAGCGCTGGGCCTCCACCGCGCGCTATGACGGCCCTTGTCGTGAGGCAGTGATTCGAAGTGTGCTCGCCCTCAAGCTCATGGTGTTCTCTCCCTCGGGCGCGGTGATAGCGGCGCCGACCACTTCGCTGCCCGAGCGGATCGGCGGTCCATTCAACTGGGACTACCGTTTCTGCTGGCTGCGCGACGCCTCGCTCACGGTTCGCGCGCTCACCGGTCTGGGTTACATGGACGAGGCCCACGCCTTCGTCAATTGGCTATTGCACGCAACCCGCCTGACCCGGCCCGAGCTCCGGGTGCTATACGATGTCTACGGTAACATGCCGCTCGATGAGCGCACGCTGGATCGTCTGGCGGGATACCGTGGGTCACGGCCCGTCCGAATCGGCAACCTGGCGGTGGAGCAGCGGCAGCTCGATGTCTACGGCGAGGTGATCGACGCGGTGACCCACTTCGTGCAGGTGGGAGGCAGCTTGGATCGGGAGACCCAGCGGGTGCTGCGGGGCTGGGGCGAATACATCTGCCGGCACTGGGACGAGCCGGACGAAGGCATCTGGGAGCCGCGCACCGGCCGCGCCAACCATACTCATTCCCGGGTACTGAGCTGGGTGGCACTGGACCGCCTGCTACAGCTGCACGCGAAGGACCATGTGCGCTGGGCTCCCCGAGCAAAGTTCGAGGACAATCGCGAAGCCATTCGCCGGCAGGTCGAGACCCGGGCCTGGAATCCGTCACTAAAAAGCTATGTCGCCGAAGCGGAAGGCGACCGCGTGGACGCGACATTGCTGCTGCTCGCCTGGTACGGATTCGAGTCCGCCACCTCCGAACGGATGCGGCAGACCTACCAGCGGATTCGCGAGCGGCTGGGCGCTGGCGACGGGCTGCTCTACCGGTACCAGAGGATCAAAGAGCCGGAGAAAGAGGGAGATCCGGTCTCCCCTGGTGAGGGCGCGTTCGGCATCTGCAGCTTCTGGGCAGTGGAGTACCTCGCCCTGGGCGGTGGGAGCGTGGACGAAGCTCGACAACTATTCGAGCGGCTCTGCGGGTACGCCAATGACGTCGGGCTCTTCGCCGAGGAGATCGATCCCGCGACCGGCGCCGCACTGGGCAACTTTCCCCAGGCATTTACCCACGTGGGACTGATCAACGCGGCGATCTCTCTGGCCCGGCGGCTCGAGGGCGAGACGCCGATGCCGCGGCAGGTGCCGGAGAAACGGGAGGAGCCGAAGGTCGAGGAGGCGCGGGTATGAACTGGCGAGACTGGCTGCTGGGGAGCTTCCTGGCGACCCTGGCGCTGACCACGGTGATGGCCGCCGGCCAAGGGCTCGGGCTCACCCGGATCAATCTCCCTTTCATGCTGGGCGCCATGTTCACTCCCAACCGCGAGCGGGCCAAGCTGGTCGGGTTCCTGGTCCACCTGCTGAACGGCTGGATCTTCTCGCTGCTCTACATCGCCATCTTTCACGTCTGGAACCGGGCGACCTGGTGGGCCGGCGCGGCGATCGGAGCGGCACAGGCCCTGTTCGTGCTGACGGTCGGGATGAGCCTGCTACCCGGGTTGCATCCCCGAATGGCGAGTGAGCAGAAGGGGCCGACCGTCACCCGCCAGCTCGAGCCGCCCGGGTTCCTGGCGCTCAACTACGGCTACCAGACCCCCCTCTCGGTGCTGCTGGCACACCTCATCTACGGCGCCATCCTGGGGGCGTTCTACTCGATGCCCGGCAGGTGAATCATCTGTTTCTGATCCCCAACCCGCAAAGCAACGATCACTGCCAGGTAAAGGACTGGTCTCTTGTAGCCAGCAGGTCCACACGTTTTGTGGTTAACTCCCGGCCCCACAGGATCTGGCACTCACTGAAACGGGGCCGCGGGCAGTGAAACAACCATGCTATTTCCCGTCCGATCCTCCGCCGCTCCGCCCCTCCGCCCCTCCGCCAGTTTTTTCAATAGCCGCCCCGAGATCCTTGTACGCTTTGGGATCGACCTCCTGAAACGGCGTCGCCCGGTAGGCGATTTTCCCGTCCGGCCCTACCACGAACAGGTTGCGGTTGGTCATCCCCGGGTTGTCGGCCAGGGCGCCGTACTTCTTGGCCACGGCGGTTCCGCTGTCGCTGGCGAACAGGAAGGGGAACTCGGAATCTCGGGCCCAGGACGCCAACGTTGTGTCGGGATCGGCGCTGATGGCGATGAGCACCACACCCTGACCATCCTTGAAGAGCGTCGCGTACTGATCACGGTACGCGTTCATCTGGATGGTTCAGCCCTTGGTTCGAGCCTTATAGAAGAAGGCCAGGACGACAGTCTTCCCCTTGAAATCGGATAGGTGCACCGGCTTGGCCAGGACGCCGTAGCGAGTGGCGCCCTTCATGCTGAATTCCGGTGCCGTCGTACCGACCTCGAGCGGCGGCTTGGCCCCCTGCGCGGCGAGCACCGCCGGCAGAGCCAGGAGACAGACAGTGAGATAAAGAGATCGGCGGTTAACGGGCCGCGGCATTGCTCAATCCTTTGTGGTGAGTGCAAACAATCTGAAGGCGTCCCAAGTTACTGCGAGGCTGCTGCGCTCGACAGTTCCCCCCTGGCGCTCTCTGCTGCTGTGTGACGATCTTAGTGTCCCCCGTTTTAGTATCCCCGTTCTCAGGAGTCATTCCGATGCTTACCCCGCGCCGAGCAGCGATTCTCGCGCTTCTCTTGCCCGGCTCAGTTGCAGCCCAGGACAATCCCTTCGCCCTTACCGGCGGTTCGGTGAAGACTGCCTACATCGTATACGACGTGAGCGCCCAGAAGCAGCAGCCCGGTGCCACTCCAACCTATGAGATGGGCGTCGCGGCCGACCGCGTGATCATACGAATGGTGATGCCCTTTGAGATGGGTGGAAAGAAGGACACCGTCCGCTCCCTCGTGGTCACCACCCGAGACTCCCAGTACACCTACAACAAGATGGGAGGTCAGGAAGCGGGCGAAGTCAGCGCCGCCCTGCGGCCGCATCTGGCCCGGGAGTACGCGGCGCTGGATGGCTCCGCCAAAACCCGCTTCAGGCAGAATATCAAACTGGCTACTCAGCTGGATCAGGGGAGCGACGCCGACGCGTTCGTCACCCTGTTCGGGGAGAAGGGCGGCTCGGAGACCATCGCCGGCCAGAAGTGCGACGTGTACACGGTGAACAAGACCAGTGCCTGCGTCATGCCCGGGGCACCCATGGTGATGCTTCGGTGGGTCGACCCGAGCCAGGGAGTGACCCTGGTCGCCAAGAAAGTCACCCTGAACGGTCCTATGCCGCCGGCACTCGGTGTTCTCCCCAAGGGTGTCCAATGGAAGAAGACTGAACCGAAGGATGCCGATTTCATCACCAACGTCTGGATGCTCAAAAACCAAACGTCTGATCCCAGCAAGGTGCCGCCCGCTACCATGGCTAAAGACGCGGTACGATACCTGGCCAGTGCCCAGGCGGCCGCCGAGCTGAAGGAGATGGGTGCGGGTCAGGCGCAGGAACAGGAGACTGGAGAAGCGGAGTCCGACTCGACCGGTCAGTAGCTCGAGAACGTCTTCAGGAATTCCCTTGCGGTGGCCAGCTCCGGACGGTTCCCATCGGCGCTGGCCATCAACCCCAGAAACTCGCGATAGCCTGCGGCCGCAGCATCGCGGTCGCCGGCCAGCTCCGCCGCCCGCGCCACGCCGAACAGGCTCCGAGCCCGCTTGGGCTCCCGGACCAGGGTTCCTTTATATGCAGCTCGGGCCTCGGCGTAGCGACCGGCCATCAGCAGCATGTCACCCTCCAGCTCGCGCGCCGGGAGCAGCTCTCCCGGAGTGACCTGGTGTTTGTCGGTAACCTCCTCCGAATCGGCAGCCGCACGGGCCAGCGCCCGTGCACCGGCGCTGTCACCCGCCGCCCAAAGCACCCACGCCTCCGCCGCATCGTGCTTGATCCGGACCACGCGGGACCAGTAGGGCTCTCCCTTCTGCTCCAGGGCGGTGGTGATTGAATCGAGCGCTTTCACCTCGGGACGGGCCGCCTCGGGCCGGCCGCTCCGGGCGCTGCCGATTGCATGGGTGAATCGGAGCAGGGCACTCGCCACCGGACCCAGCGATTCCGCCGGAGCCCTGAGCTCAGCCGCCGCAGACCAGTCGCCCCGCTCCAGCGGAACTCTCGCAGCCATGGCGGTCCGGTTGTAGTCGCTGACCAGGCCGCGAAGACTGGGTTTCGCGCGCATCGCCCTGGCCACCGCCGCACGCGCGGCTGAGTCCTGGCCTCGCTGGAGATAGCCATAGACGGCGTAATCCATGGCGTGGAACTCCTCCATCGTGCCCGCGATCCCCATTGCCTTGGCATACTCGTAGCCCGCCTGATACGACTTCCAGTTCGACGCGATGGTCTCGTTCCAGAGTCCGAGCCGGACGAAGATGTGCGACGGCATGTGCTGCGCGTGAGGCGCGGCCGGCGCGATCTTCGCATAACGCCGGGCCGCGTCGAGCCCGAGCCGGGCCAGGCCGGGGCTGTCGGTCGCGTGGATGACGTAGTGGGCCAGACCGGGATGATCGGGATGTTGGGCAAACAGCGGATCGAGGACGGCGATCGCTCCCTTCTGCTGGGCGAAGGTGGTGTCGGTGCGCGGCGCCGTAGCCAGCTGGCTCAAGGCGTAGTAGATCGCGACCTCCACGTCCTTGGGGAACCGCTGATACAGCCGGGCCATGCTGTCGGCGTAGCTTTGGAGCCGCGCGGAGTTGGAAGTGGAGTCGGGGTTGCGGTAGAGCGCCGCGGTTGCCGCGATGAAGCCGCGCTCACGTGCGGTGCCAGCTGGGAGCGACGAAGCATGCCGGGCCGATTCGGCTCCGTAGGTGAGCCCGGCGCCGCTGGGCCCGCCGGCGAACGGATTGCCCCAGGCATTGAGCGCCTTGCCCCAGTAGGCCATGGCGCAGCTGGAGTCGGCCTCGAGCACCTGGCCGAACGCGCGGTCGCCCTCCTCCCACCAGAACGAGTGGAGCAGGGCCATCGCATGCTCGAAGCGCTGCCGGGCCTGAGCGGTGCAGGAGATCGGAAAAACTACTCGGCCCAGCCGGCCGATCTGCTGGTGATGATCGTGCTCCTGCGCGACCAGCCTTGCGGACTGCGCGCAGGTTGTGAGAACAACGGTGAGCAGTGCTACGCGATGGTGCATCGCCGAATGGCCCGGGCGAGAACTACCGGTGTTACTCCGCGACTGCGGTATCCGGCGGGAGTGGAGGGGGATTCCATAGGCGCCAGGTGAGCCTCACGCCATCGATCTCGCTGGCGCTCATCGCCAGATGATGCGTGCCCTGGGGTTCTCCCCTGGACTCGGCCACATCGGTGAGAGGACCGTATGGGGCCGGCTCCACCTTCATCGAGAACTCGAAGCGGTACCGGGCCGCGGCACAGTCGAACTGGGCCCAGTCGAAGGTCGCGCGATCGGCGGTGCAGCTGCCACCCGAGCTGACGATGTCATTGGTCTGGGTCCCCTCTATCGCGTACCAGCTCCCCACATCCCGCACCAGATACTCACCCATGAAACCGGGGAACCCCCCGGGCTCGCCACCGCTCCCGCTGCCGGAATCGGGCGGCGCGGTGGGCGGAGATGTCTCGCTCGAGCCCCCGGGAGGACCGGTCATGACGTCCGGCACTCCCGGCTCGACTCCGCTGGAACCGAGGTACGCCACCAACCGGACCACCTCATTCAAATGCTCCGGCTCCCAGGCGATGAGCGTCCGCAGCGAGAAGCTTCCCTCTTCGTGACATTCGGGAATGGGAGGCGGGGGGATGACGCCGCTGTCGACCGGAATGGGAGGCATCCCCGGCGGCAGTGCGCCGCTGTCGATCGGCGGAAGGTCGATCGAATCGGGCGGTTGCGGGGGAAACACGCCGGTCGTATCCGGCAGCGGCACCCCGGCCGTGTCGGGCGGCGGAGCTACACCGCTGTCGGTAGGCCAGGTGCAGACCAGATTGGGAAAGTCGATCTGTTCGCCCACTCCGAGAAAGTCCTTGGCGACACCGTCGACGCTCACGCTCACCGGAGTGGCGTGACCGGTGAGTCGCACGATCTCCGCGGCGTGATGCAGCGCCTCGGCGGCAGGCGAGTATCCGCCGGCGTCCACCGAGTCGGCCAGGCCGTCGAGTTGCCCGGCGAGCCGAGCGCCGTCTCGTTCCGGAGCGGGCCCGGGTCCGGTGCCGTTGTCACCGCAACCCAGGGCAAAGCCCAGAGCTCCGGCTAAAAGAAGGGCGCGTCGCATTGCTTGAGTATACCGGTCGGCTGAGCCCACGGCGAGGTGCACCGACTGACCTGATCGCGCGAACGTTTCTCTATTGGACGCCCGGCTGCGCCGGGCCTGTGATGATCTATGGACTGGACGCCCCACCCGGCCCTCACGGGCCGGGCTCTTGAGGGTCCGCGGTCCGCTGGACCGCGGGTGCTCCCAGATCAGTTCGGATCGTACTCCGAGGTCTATGTACGGAGCTCCCGATGTTCTTGGCTCTACGCGACTCCCCGGTTCGCTGGGCCTCATGATGTATGGGCTCGACACACCAGCTCAAATCGTGCTCTGAGATTTACCGCGAGCTCCTTCGTGTCTGGTCGCCTTTCTGCAACAGCCGCTTTCCGTTCACCGTTCACAGTTTACCGTTTTCGCCCGTCCGCCCGTCCGCCCGTCCGCCCGTCCGCCTGTCCGCCGGTCCGCCGGTCCGACTCGGTTGACTCCCCGGTACTCGCGCTGCATGCTAGAGCCGAATCTGCCGAACCAGTAGCGGTCCCCTACCATTCGCCCGGAGGTCTCACCATGGCGACCGTTCTCATCACCGGAAGCAGCTCCGGCATCGGTCTTGCGACGGCTCTGGCGTTCGGCCGAGCGGGACATCGAGTC
>JBJMPB010000292.1:0-4956 GCA_045803455.1 Gemmatimonadales bacterium
ATCGCAGTAGGAACTCACGTTGTGCAGCTAAGCGGAGTAGCCGACAATTGTCAGATTACTGGGACGAGCCGTCGTGGAGTCACCGTGGCCGATGGTCAGACTTCATCCGTAAATTACAAAATCACATGTGGTCCTCCTCCCTCAGAAACTGGCTCTCTCCGGGTAACCACGACGACCTCAGGCGAAGATCAGGACAACAACGGGTATGATGTCGCTGTGGACGATGGTTCCACTCGGCATATCGGGACCAGTGATGCCGTGACCGTGACTGATTTGGCTCCAGGGCAGCATAAGGTCGAGTTGTCGGGTCTTGCCGACAACTGCACTGTTCAGGGAGAAAATCCCCGCACGGTAACCGTGACTGCTAACACGATTGAGAGCACGAGCTTTGAGATATCGTGCGCAGCAACGCCACCACCGACTGGAAGCGTCGAAGTCACGGTCACCACAAGCGGCGAAAATCCCGATCCCGATGGGTACACAGTCACATTCAATGGCGTCGATAAGGCCGTGAACGACGGCAATCCCGCATCATACCCGGATGTGGCCCCAGGCTCCTACCAGGCCTCTCTTGCCGGAGAAGCAGACAATTGCAGCGTTCAGGGCGACAACCCTCAGCCGGTGGTTGTCACTGCGGGACAGCAGACGAGCGTTCACTTCAACGTCGCCTGTTCCGCACCTGCTACAAACACATCTCCAAGCGCAGAGAACGACTCGTACACCATAAATGCTGGTACCCAGCTTCGGGCTCCGGCACCAGGTGCACCCGGCTTGCTGGAGAACGATAGCGACAAGGATGGTGATAACCTGAGCACCGTCCCCGAAGCCAAGTCCACGCAAGAACAGGGTAATGTCGTGATTGGTGATGATGGGTCTTTTGATTACACGCCGGCTGAGAGCTTCACAGGACCCGACAGTTTCCAATACACAGTGACCGATGGTCGAGGAGGAGAGGGTACCGGCGTGGCCACAATCCAGGTCAACTCCGTAGAGTGACCGCAACTTCAAGTCCCTCGTCCGGACAGGCCGGTTGGCCCTCGCTTCCGCTCGCTGAATGGCAGGACACCCAGACCACCCTCCATCGCTGGCTCCAGATCGTCGGAAAGACCCGTCTCGCTCTGGCGCCACCGGTCAACCACTGGTGGCACGTCACCCTCTATCTCACCAGCCGAGGAGTCACCACCTCGGCCATGCCATACGGAGACCGGTGGCTCGAGGTTGAATTCGACTTCATCGATCACCAGCTGATCGCCCGCACCAGCGACGGCGCCATCCAGAGCATGCGGCTGGCACCGCAGTCCGTAGCCGATTTCTATGCTGACTACTTGGCGCTGCTGCAGGCCGCCGGAGCTCCGGTAAAGATCTGGCCGGTTCCGCGGGAGTTGGCAGACGCGCTCCGCTTCACCGACGACCACCAGCATCGCTCCTACGACCGCGACGCGGTGCATCGCTGCTGGACGGCGATGTCCCAGGCCAATCGGGTGCTGCAGGGCTTCAGAAGCCGCTTCATAGGGAAGTGCAGCCCCGTCCACTTCTTCTGGGGCGCCTTTGACCTGGCCTGCACCCGGTTCAGTGGTCGCCTTGCCCCGACTCATCCCGGTGGGGTTCCCAATCTGCCGGACTGGGCAGTGCGTGAGGCCTACTCGCACGAGTGCATCAGCGCCGGCTGGTGGCCGGGAGGTGGTGCGCTACTGGAACCGGCGTTTTATGCTTACGGCTATCCGGAACCGGCGGGGTTCGCCGGGGCCAGGATTAAACCTGATGGGGCGTACTACAGCCCGGACCTCAAAGAATTCATTTTACCATATGATGCAGTGCGTACGGCCCGCCGTCCCGACGAATTGCTGCTGGAGTTTCTCCAGTCCACTTATGAGGCCGCAGCAAATCTGGGTGGGTGGGACCGCGGCGCCCTTGAGCGGGCCAGTTAACTGCTGGTTCGACGTGAAGACTCTCGACTGAGTAACCCATGACCTGCAGCCACCTCGATCAGATTCGCCCGGTCACGCCCAACACGCCCGCTGGGTGTGAGGAATGCCTCAAGATCGGTAGCTGGTGGGTCCATCTCCGGCTCTGCCTCTCCTGCGGCCACGTCGGCTGCTGCGACTCGTCACCCAATAAGCACGCCACCAAACACTTCCGCAGCGCGCACCACCCGCTGGTCCGTAGCCTGGAGCCGGGTGAAGACTGGGCCTGGTGTTACGCCGACCAGCTGATGCTGGAGCCGGCGCCCCGCCCGGGCTAAGTGTCAGCCGTCACCACTGGAAAAGCGAGCAGTCACTAGCTTCATTCTCGGCCGGGTCTTTCGAGTTAGGGCCCTTTACCCCAGCACCCGTGCAACCGTTTTATCGCCTCCCCTTGGGCGTGTAGAGAGTCTAACCCGTGCCGCTCCTCACCGATCGCCTCGATCCCGAGACCACGTCTACCCGTCGACCATCCCTCAGTGCCCTCGTGGTCGCATGCGGCGTACTGCTGGCAGCTGCCTGCGGTGAGGGCGGGGACCTCCTGCTGCTCCCGGGAGACGGCCAGCCGGTTTCGATCCGGGTAGAGAACGATGGGCAAAGTGGGCGGGTGGGCGAGCCGCTAGCTGATTCGGTCTCCTTTGTGGTGAGCGACTCCAGGCTCCGTCCGGTTGCCGCCGCCCAGATCGTGTTCGACCTCAGCTCGGTACCAGGAGCTGATGTGGTTCCCGATACGGTCGAGACGAATGCGGACGGACGTGCGGCGGTGCGACTGGTACTGGGCACAAGTATCGGTACGCAGGTGGGGCAGGCTCGGGTGGTCATGCCCGACGGATCTCCCGGCCCAACCACCAACTTCACCTCCATTGGGCTCTCGGAGAACGCCAACGGAATCAGCGCGCTTTCGGGCGACGACCAGAGCGCCCCCGCCGGCACTGCGCTGGGCCAGCCGCTGGTGGTTCAGGTGAGCGACGCGTTCGGGAACCCCATCGCCGGGGTGCCAATCAGCTGGGCTGCCGAAGGTGGGGGGAGCGTCAGCGAGACGTCCAATCAGACCGATGCCGACGGGCGCGCGTCGGTTCAGCGCACTCTGGGGCCAACCGCTGGAATCCAGACCACCATGGCCACGTCGGAGGGGCTCGCCGGCTCCCCGGTGACCTTCACTCACACAGCCACCGCCGGCAGCGCGGCCGGTCTCTCGATCGTCTCCGGCAATGAGCAGACGGCCCAGGCCGGCACTGAGCTTCCGGGAGATCTGGTGGTGCGGCTGGTGGATGCTGCCGGGAACGGCGTTCCCGGGGCAGCGGTGACCTGGGTGGTCGGGACAGGCGGTGGCCGGGTCTCACCCGAGAACACCATCACGGATGAGGCCGGCCGCACCTCCTCCCGCTGGACCTTGGGTTCCAACCCTGGCGAAAATCGGGTTGACGCTGTGGTGTCGGGAGAGGGAGTGGTGCACATCACCGCGACGGGGACCGCGGCTCGGCCGGCCGGACTTGTCATCGTGACACAGCCCTCTGGATCGATCAGCAACGGACAGCCGCTGGAGCGGCAGCCGGTGATCCAGGTTCGGGACGGGGCGGGGAATGCCAAACCAGGCGTCATCGTGACCGCCCAACTGATCGGGGGTAGCGGCGAGCTGCTGGGCACCCGGCAGCTCGGCAGTGACGTGAACGGGAGAGTGGCGTACACGGACCTCGCGATTGCGGGCGCCGAGGGGCCGCGCCGACTGGTGTTCACCGCGAGCGGCTTTGGCGGGGCGACCTCGGATCTGATCATGGTGCGCACCATCGCAACCAGCACCGCCATCACCAGCGACCTGCCTGATCCATCGGTAGCTGGAGCAGCGGTGACAGTCACTGTCCGGGTCACTGCCGTTGGGGTAGTGCCGCTCGGATCGGTGACGGTGACAGATGCCGTGGCGAGCTGTCAGGCCGCGCTGGTGGGTGGAGGGGGCAGCTGCCAGCTGCCGATGACCACGGTGGGGAACCGGACCATCCGGGCCAGCTACCCCGGCTCGGCGGGGCTCAACGGAAGCTCCGACACGGAAACGCACCGGGTGGATGCATCGCTGCCGCCGCCGCCACCGCCGGAGAATCGGTCTCCGACGGCGGCGTTCAGCGCGACCTGCAACCAGCTTACCTGCGGCTTCAATTCCGATGGAAGCGGCGACAGCGACGGGCAGATCCGGAGCTACAGCTGGAACTTCGGAGACGGCGGCAGCTCAGATCAGCGGAGTCCGAACCACACGTATGGTGCTCCAAACACCTACAATGTGACACTGACCGTGACTGACGACGATGGTGCCAGCGCCTCGGTCACCCACCAGGTCACCGCGACGCCGCCTCCGCCGCCGGCCAACAAAGCGCCACATGCCGAGTTTGCAGTTCAGTGTACCGAAATGACCTGCGCCTTCCAGGATCGCAGTGCCGATGATGACGGCACGATCCAGAGCCACCGCTGGACCTTTGACGACGGCACCAGCTCGACTGAGACCAATCCGAGCCACACCTACACGACGCCCGGCAAGTACAAGGTCACTCTGGTGGTGACGGACAATCAGGGGGCGACAGATAGCAGGGATCACGATGCCGAGGCCAAGGCACCGCCCCCGGCGAACACCACGACTACGATCACGAGTCACAATCCTGATCCGTCGGACCCGGGTCAGCAGATTACGGTGAGCTTCACCGTCACCTCTGGGTCGGGAACTCCTGACGGGACCGTCACCATCAGCGATGCGAATGGCGGCGGCTGCACCGGAGATGCACCCTCGGGGAACTGCAGCTACACCCCCAGCGGAACCGGCAGCCGAACAATCACCGCCACCTATGGCGGCAACGCCGGTTTCCAGGGCAGCTCCGATACCGAGCAGCACACAGTGAACCAGCCGCCACCTCCGAATGAAGCTCCCACTGCCGCCTTCAATCCTCCAAGTTGCACCGTTGGAGTTGTGTGCCAGTTCAATGATGCGAGCACCGACGACGGTACCGTGGTT
>JBJMPB010000001.1:0-20800 GCA_045803455.1 Gemmatimonadales bacterium
GACCTCAGCTTCAACCGGGTCCAGTTCACTCCCGATCTCATGCCGAGCGACATCACCGGCACTGAGATCATCGAGGAGGATCTCACCACCGGTCACCGCGCCTTCCGGTTCGTGCGGGGGCCGATCTTTGCCAATGTCGTACTGGCAGACGAGATCAATCGGACGCCGCCGAAGACCCAGGCCGCACTGCTTCAGGCCATGCAGGAGCATCAGGTGACCGCCGCCGGCAGGACCTACCCCTTGCCGGATCCGTTCTTCGTCCTGGCCACCCAGAATCCCATCGAGCAGGAGGGCACGTACCCTCTCCCCGAAGCCCAGCTGGATCGCTTCATGCTCGAGCTCCGGGTCAGCTATCCCAGCAAGCTGGAGGAAGAGGCCATCGTGGAGCAGACCACCGGTACCACCCGCTCGGCGCTGCATCCCGTGCTCGATGCCGAGCAGGTGCTGGCGATGCAGTCGCTGGTGCGGCGGATTCCGGTGTCGCGAGGGCTGATCCGAGCGGCGGTGAGTCTCGCCCGGATGACCCGGCCCGGCGATGGCGACGCGCCAGGCTTCATCAAGGAGTATGTCGAGTGGGGTGCCGGCCCGCGGGCGTCGCAGTATCTGGTGCTGGGCGCCAAGGCCCGGGCGGCCATCGCCGGCCGGCCGATGGCCGACCTGGAAGACGTGCGCGCGGTGGCCGCTTCGGTCCTCCGCCACCGGATCGTCACCAACTTCGCGGCCGAGGCCGCCGACCGCAGCAGCGAAGATCTGGTTCGGGAGCTGGTTGGGGGAAAGGGTTGGTTGGTGTAAGGCGGGAAGCGGGGAAGCGGAAGGAAACAAAAAGCCCGACCAGATTGGCCGGGCTTTCGTGTGATTCACCGTCTACTTCCCCGCCTCCACGCTTCCCCGCTTCCCCCCTGTCCTCATGCCGGCTGATCGAATAGCGCTCCCACCGGCGCCAGCATCTGATCGAAGGAGACGAATGCGCTCGACTGCATTTCGAATATGCCTTCCAGCGCCTGCTCCTCATCATTCGTGAGCGGCGTCCCATCGTTTCGGGTGATCGTGGTGGTGGTGCCGTCCGTGGTAATCGTGGCGAAGGCATGCCCGCTGACCCGGATGTTGAGCGTCCCGCTGGTATCGGTGAACTGACCGCTCAGGACGATAGTGCCGTTAGGCCCGGCCATGACCAGGTTCACGTTGATGGGGCTGTTCTGCTGACTCACATCGCTCACGTTGACGCTCAAATCGATCGAGACATCGCGCTGGGGCACATCCAGCGAATAGACCAGGGTCAGGCCGGCGGTATAGGTGATCGTCGACCGCAGGTTGATGTTCGCCTGGGTGGTTCCATCGGTGACCATCCCGATCACGGTGACTCGGCCGCTCGAGGTTCCGCTGGTAGCAGTGACCGTGTAATCCACGTAGGTCGTCCCGCCCGACACGACCAGCACCCGCGCGGCCTGGGTCGTGCCGCCGCTGAGATCGATCAGATCGACGTGTCCGGTCTCCACCAGCGGCTCGACCGGGACGTAGCTCACCGGGTCGACTGCATAGAGGATGAAGCGGACCCCATTGTTCGGGGCGCCGGTCAGATCAGAGGCGACGTACGTCGCGGAGTTGGGGTCATAGACAAAGGTCTTTCCCGCGACTTGAGCCGGCACGGCCGCGGACGCGACTCGGCCCGACTGCAGCGAAGCTCCCTGCCGACGCTGCAGCATTGCTCCCAATCGTTGTGCGCTCCGAACCGCGGCCGCGCGCATGCCCTGCGTGGTCTTTGCCCGAATATCCACCGCCGCAACCGAGGACGAGATGATCGGCGAGCCGCCCAGCGCGGCGTCGAACATCACGCTGAAGGTCGAGAAGCTGGCGAATGCGTCAGAGCCGAAGGTCGAGTTCATCGCCTGAAGATCAGCCGAGGTGCCAGCCGGGTTGAAAGGCGCATCGGGAGTCGACTCGCCTCCGCAACCGGACAGGACAATCGACACCAGCGCCACCGTCACGACAGATCGCTTGGCGAATTGCAGCACACGCATGGGTTCCGCCTCCATCAGGAGTGAGCAGTTGAGGGCGGCCCGTGCGTCGAGACGCGGGTCGAAAGCCGCCAAATCACCGACAGAAATGCTTTTGGGGGTTGTCCCCGGGCTCCGCACTCTCGCACGGCGGCCCGGGACTGAGGCGGGATCAGGCAACGGCTATGCCAGCGTTTGCATTTCCTCCCTGGGTTCCACGGGTAGTCCTTCGGCCTGCCAGGCGGCCCAGCCTCCTACCAGGGCTCGGGCCCGGGACCATCCTGCCGCTCGAAGCTCTCGCGCCACCCGGGCGCTTGTGGCTTCGTCCTTTCACGCACAGTAGAGCACAACGGTCGCGTGGTGGTCGAGCCCCAGCTGACGAGCTCGTCGGACCGCATCGTCAGGCGGAAGGCGAACGGCCCCTCGAGCGATAAGATTGTCCGCCGAAAAGCTTCGGTCGGTGCGGACATCGGCTAGAATGACCGGTGCGCCGGCCTCCTGCAGCTGCCGCAGCTCGGCCAGGGTGATGCGCTCGGGCGCCTGGATCTTGAGATCGGGCTCGGTGGTAACTGGCGCGCTGGTTACCGCCGCCGGCTCGGCCACCTGCCTCTCGTTCTTGCGGAGGAAAACCGCAATGCCGGTGCCGTGCAGCAGCACCGACAGCAGGACCACCAGGCAGGTAATGACGAAGAGGCGTTCGCTTCCGGGCGCCCCGGCAAACACGGGCAACAGGACCAGTAGGAGCGAGCTCAAACCTCGAGGTCCGGCCCATGCAACGACGCGGCGGGTTTTCCGCTCCACCCCGAGATGGGCCAGGACCGGCAGCAGGATCACTGTGCGCGCCACCAGCGCGACACCCGCGAACGCCAGTGTAGGTGCATCGATGACCGTAAGGCCGCTCCAGATCAGGCCGGCACCGAAGGCAACAAAGGTGAAGAGCAGGAACATCTCCGCCGTCGCCTGACCATAGTCGAGGAAGCAGTCGCAGAGCTCGACATCGAGCCGCGCGATTACCAATCCGGCCGCGAACGCCGCCAGAAATCCGCTGCCGCCCACCGACTCGGCAGCCGCGTAGGCAGTGAACGCCACGCCCAGTGCGTACAGCGATTCGTAGTCACGTCGCACACTCACCCGCTTTCGTACCTGCTCCAGCAGCGTGATGGCGACATAACCGACCAGGGCTCCGAGGAGAGGCCCGAGCAGAAAGAGTCCCACCGCGTGCCGCCCCAGCTCGGACCCGAGATCGGTATCGGAGTGGAGCGCCAGCATGCCGAGCACCACGATGGGGAGCAACACCACATCGTTGATCCCGCCCTCGAGCCGGAGCGCTTCGCGGGCCGTGGGCGGAAGGGCAGAACGCCGGATCAGGCTCCGCAGCATCACCGGATCGGTCGACGCCAGAGCCGCGCCCAGGATCAGCGAACGGATCGCTCCCAGATCGAGCAGCAGCCAGGCGGCCAGCGCGATGAGTGCCGCGGGGATCAGCGTCGCGGGACCGAGGATCGTCAGCAGCAGCCGGCGGGGACTGCGGATCTCGCTCAAGTCCATCGCGATCGCGTCGGTGAACAACACCAGCACCAGTCCAAGCGTCGCGATCCACTGGAGGGTCGGCGAGGCCAGCGTAAGTGCGACGAGATTCAAACCCTGAGGACCGACGATGACGCCGAGCAGCAGGAAGATTGCGACCTGGGGAATTCCCGTTCGCTCCACCAGGCCGGACAGGAGCGAGGAGACCAGGATGACGATCCCGATCAGGGCAAGCGCGGGGCCTAGAGATTCGGCGGACATGACGCGAAGTATGGAGGAGCCGGGAGTCAGGAGCTAGGAGTCGTCCAAGCTCCTAGCCACTGGCGCGTCAGGAGGATAACCTCGCCCATGACCTCCGAGCCCGAGTCCACTGCCCTCCTGCTCACCACCTGCGGCGTTCTGCTCGGCGTCAGTGTGGTCTTCAGCCGGGCGTCGCAGCGGACCGGTGTGCCCATTGCGCTGCTCTTCATCCTGGTGGGCATGCTGGCCGGCTCCGAGGGACTGGGCCACATCGCCTTTGACGACTACCGCTTTGCCTTCCGGTTGGGCACAATCGCCCTCGCACTCATCCTCTTCGATGGTGGACTCAACACTCCGCTCAGTGCCGTTCGGAAGGCCGCCGCCCCGGCCGGCGTCCTGGCAACCGCGGGCGTCGCGGGCACCGCGCTGCTGATGGCAGCCGGGGCCCATTGGCTCGGACTCGGTTGGCCGGAGGCGCTGCTCCTCGGCGCCGTGGTGTCGTCCACCGATGCCGCGGCCGTCTTCTCAGTGCTCCGCGGCAGCGGACTGCAGCTGAAGCGTCGGGTGGGCGTCACCCTGGAAGTAGAATCGGGCATCAACGACCCGATGGCTGTCATCCTCACCACCGTGCTCACCGCCAATCTGCTTCAGCCGGGGTCGGCGGCAGGTCTGCGGATTCCCCTCGAAATCCTGCTTCAGCTCGTAATCGGCACCGCCGTGGGGACCGGCGCCGGTTACGGTGGACGGCATCTTCTGTCGCGGCTCAGCCTGTCGGCCGGTGGCCTCTACCCGGTAATGACACTGGCGCTCGGGCTCAGCGCCTTCGGCATTGCCACCCTCCTGCATGGAAGCGGCTTCATGGCCGTGTATCTGGCAGGACTGCTGCTGGGCAACGGTCCGCTGCCCTATCGGACCGGACTCCTTCGGGTCCACGACGCTCTGGCCTGGCTGAGCCAGATCGGCATGTTCCTGATATTGGGACTGCTGGTGTATCCCTCCCGTGTGCTCGACGTCGCAGCTGTTGGCCTGGGCCTCGCGCTGCTGCTCGTAATAGTGATCCGTCCGCTGGTGGTCGCGCTCTGCTTGCTTCCCTTTCGCTATCCGCGCCGGGAGGTGCTCTACATCGGCTGGGTAGGACTAAGGGGAGCGGTCCCCATCGTGCTCGCCACTTTCCCGGTACTGGCCGGTGCTCCCGGTGCCGGCCGACTGTTCGATCTGGTGTTCTTCATCGTTGTGGCCACCGCGCTGATTCCCGGGGCAACGGTGGCCTGGCTAACCCGCCGGCTCGGCCTCCAGAGCAACGAGCCCCCCGCGCCTCAGGCTGTTCTGGCCATCGAATCGCGCCAGCCGCTCCAGGGCGAGCTGATGTCCTTCTATATAGATGAAGCACTCGTGGTAGCCGGCATGCCGGTAGGAGAGCTGCCGCTCCCGGAAGGATCCGCCGTGACGCTCATCGTGCGGAACGACCGCCTGCTTCCCCCCGCAGCTGATACGCAGCTGGAGCCGGGAGACCACGTGCATCTGATCGCCCAGCCGGAGGACCGAGGTCTCATTCAGCTGATGTTCGGCAGACCGGAAGAAGAGTGACCCGCAAGCAGGGTCAAGGCCAGCGTGTCCTGAAAGGCGTGCGCTACCACCACCGGCCAGAGCCGCCTGGTGCGCATGTAGTACAGAGTAAAGATGATTCCGACCGGAAGCACCGTTACCAGAGCGAGCGGGCCCTGATATACATGAGCCAGGAGCCGGAGCGCGGCGCTGATGGTTCCCGCCACTCCCACTCCAAACCGGCGAAAGGCGGCAAAGCCGAGTCCCAGCCAGAGCAGCTCCTCGAACACGGCATTGAAGATGGAGTACACGACTGACAGCCAGAGCCGGGGACCGCCCAGGATCTGGGTGGCCTTAGCCACGGCGAAGAGGTGGGGGAACACCGCGCGACAGACCAGCACCCAGAGCGCCACCGCAGCGATGGCGCTGACCCAAAGGACCATTCCGCGGGCGAGATCGAGTGGCTGGAACGGATAGGTGGCGGTCTTGAGGGGCCGCCACCCACGGCGCCACAGCCAGTAACCCAGGCCGGCTGCGAGCACCAGCTCGACCACGACTGCCTCAGCCAGCACGGTATCGGTCAAGGCGATCGCCCGGCTGCCGCCCTGGTGCGCAAGCGCGGACGACAGGACCATCAGCGCAACCGGAAGCAACAGGCCAACGGTCGCTACCCGTTCGGAGAGCCGCTCCGGGGGCAGCGCTGAGCTCGGCGGCACTTCGGTCAGATCGTTGGAGATTGCTGTTCCGTGGCCGGGGACAGTTCGAGCTTTCGCATGGCGTCTACCGCCACCTCCCAGGCGCCCTCGGCGCAGAGACCGCGCACCCCGGCGTCTTCATACGCAGCCAATGCCGCGCGGATCAGCTCGGCCCGAACCCGCTCTGCCATCCGCTGAGCCTCAAGCTCCATCGTGTATTCCCTCAGCGCCGCACACGCGACAGGTCAGGCTGCTGCCGAGCCGACTGCCTCGACCTTCGCTGGAGAGCACCCAGGAGCGCTCCTGCCAGGGAGGATCGTGCCGCACGTGCTGGTTGTGACCGCACTCGAGCTCCGCCACCCAGTCACCCTCCTGGTCCTGATGGAAACCGACGATGAGCCGCTCTGCGGCCATTTATCCGCATCCCTTCGATTCGATCCGGGCCAGCGTGCTTGCACCGACCCGATGCTCGGCCGCGAGTTGCCCCTTCCATTCGCCTTCAATGGTTGACAGAGAGCGACCATCGATCATCGAATCCGGGCTGGAGCCTTTACGCCAGAGCCTTCTCAGCGGCTCAGATCCATAATGCTTCAGGAGATAATCACAAGGCGGCAGCCTGAAGATAGGCTCTGACATCCGGCTGCTGCCGAAAGGCTCCGATCACCGAGCTCAGCGGGATCCAGCCGTGCCGCTGCGCCAGTGCCAGCGCCACCTCCGAATTGGAGTATCCCGCACACGCACCATCGGCGGCCTGAGCCAGTCCCTCCTGCAGCCAGTCGCTGTCCGGCCCGGTGCTGCCCCAGGTCTGTCCGGCAACGACGTGCATGATCTCGTGCCGCTCGAAGGCCCGCCACTCAGGGTTGGTAACCAGGAAAACCGCACGAGCAGAGGGCTGCGCAAAACCGGTGGCACCCACGCCGGTAAGTGCCCTCATCTCCGAGCGACTCTCGATGAAGAATAGATCTACGGGACCAGCGAGCGCTGGCGCCTGGATCAATTCCCGGGCGCCGGCCAATGCCTTCGGGAGAAGAGCCAGCAGGCTGTCCTGATGCGCCGCAGGATAGGAATCGGCGAGGAAATAGACTCGGAAGCCAGGAGCCTGCCGCTCGATCCATGTAAAGGAGGTGTCGACCAACGCCGCGGCGCGAGTCCCTCCGGGGCTTGCGATCGGGCCGGCCTCCCGGCAGCAACCACCAGCGCCGAAATGAAAAAGAACATCCGTGCCCCCATACTTTAATCGTCCTCGGTTAAAGCCCAGGTAGCCACCACCGCCGAGGGCGACGAACGGCACGCCGGCCAGGAGCATCCATGAGCGCTCCGTACTGACCGTGCGAAGCGAATCGATGTCGCCGAGCGGCATCACGACTCGGCAGGAGTCGCAGTCCGGCGGCCGCCAGAGCGGAACGCCTGTAAGGGAGTCGCTCCTGACCTGCACGCCGTGCAGCGTAGTGGCCTGGGACCCGCGCCAGATCTCGACTTCCTGCCGTGGCTTGAGCTCGGTGTTTTCAGTGGGAATCGGCATGTACTGAGGAGGTGGCGCACAAGCGACCGCGAATGCCTGAATCAAAACGAGACGGATCCGGCCTGGGTGTATCACGGCTTGAGCACCGTCCACTCGATCTCGTTCAGCAGGTTGCCGACCGCTTCCGCAGAGTCACTGGTGTAGGAGAAACAGCCGCGTCCACCGTTGGCACTAACCCCATCCAGCCGACCTACCGTGTTACGCACCCAATCGTCCTCGGTGAACGAGCGCCGGAGACAGAATTTCACCTGGTAGGGCTTCTCCAGCTTGAGCGGGCGGAGCTCGCCCGCCTTCACCCGCCGGACCGCTCGGGCGGCGGCCTGCCGCAGCTGCCGGCGGACCGTTGCCGGCGGGAGAACCGCTGCCGCCGAGCGCGAGAATGCTGTCTTGGTGGTAACCATCTCCAGCGGCCCCAACATCTCCCGTGTTTCCCTGGTGAGCACGTCGTCGCCGCTGGCCAGGGCCATGGGCACGCCCATCTCGCCGCCGATGAACCCCGCAATGCCTGCCTCGTTGAGCGTTCTGCCGTTCACGGTGAAGGTATCGAAAGCGAAGTTGTGCGAGATGACTCCAGGACTTCCGGCGTTGGCGTGAGCGCCCACGATCATCATCGCGTCCACCATGGGATTCATGCCGGTGGACATCACGATCGGCTTGGGATAACCGCGGATCAGGATTGCCTCGGGATCGAGTTGGTCGACCAGAATGTTGCGAAACAAGGTTCCGCCATGTCCCTCGTTGACGATGAACTGGGTGGCGCCGGCCGACCGGGCACCCGCGATCAGCGCGTTGACCTCATCGGTCAGCTCCTGGCGGAAGCGCTCGTGCTGGGGCGATCCCCCTCGGCTCACCGGACGCATCTCGGTGCCGTTGCGCACCACCCCGGCCAGCCCCTCCATATCGGCGATGATATACACGCTGAAGCCATCGTGCTGCATGTCCTGCTCCAGCTTTTCTCGTGCCTGGCCATACTCGGTGACTCCGAACGCGGCGGCCGGCGGCGTGGTATCACGCGGGGTGCTGTCGCGGGCCGGTTGTCCCTGAGCCCAGACCCGGGTGGCCACCAGGAGCGCGGTGATAGAGAGGAACCGGATCATCGGAGCACCGCCTCTTCGATGGCGTCCAGCAGCCAACCCATCTGCCGCGCGCTGTCGGCGACGTAACTGAAGTGCCGGTCGCCTTTCCGTTCCAGCTTGAACTCCTGCAGTCCGGCCACCGCCTGAACGATGCTGTCGGCAAAGCTCCGCCTGAGGGCGAACTCGACCCGGTAGGGCCGCTCCATGGTGAACGGCTTGAAGTCGCCTCGAAGCTCTCGCTTGACCGCCTCCGCGGCCCCGGTCTGCAGCATCCGCCGGACCCTGGCCGGGCTGTACGTGATAGCGGCGCTCCGGCCCACCGCCCGCTTGGTCACGACGGCCACGAAGCCGTTGGGCAGCATCTTCTTGGTCTCGCCGATCAGGACGTCGTCTCCGCTCACCAGGGAGACCGACACGCCGAGCTCGCCTGCGATCAGGGCGTTGATGCCCACCTCGTTCAGCGGCTTGCCGTTCACCGTGAACGTGTCGAAGGCAAAGTTGTGCGCCAGCACGCCGGGGCTGCCGGCGTTGGCGTGGGCGCCGGTGAACATCAGGGTGCTGAAACTGCTGTCGATCCCCGTCACCATCACCAGCGGCTTGGGAAAGCCTCGAACCAGGATCGCCGAGCTGTCCAGCTCCCAGGGGAGGACGTTGGCGAACAGATTCCCTCCATGCCCCTCGTTGACCACGAAGCTCCTGGCTCCGGCACTGCGCGCGCCCCGGATCGTGGCGTTCACCTCCCGGGTGAGCAGCAGCCGAAAGCGGTCCCAGTAGTCCGGGCTGGTCAGCTCCTTATAGCGCTCGCCCTCGTTCCCGGCAATGACCTCGTGGATGTCCACCGCGCTTCCCATCCCTTCCATGTCCGGAACGAGGAACACCCGGAACCCCGGCTCGTGGGGGATCTGCTTGTTGCGGAAGGGGGCCGAGGACGGTGGAGGTGTGGAGGTCTGGGCCTGGAGTGCCGAGCCCAGGCAGAGTAGGGCGTAGACTATGACGTATTCCGTTACTCCGTGCGCCCTGTGATTCATCAGCCTTCCTATTGAGGGTAGTGCAGAGTCCGCTTCAACCAATCCGTGATCAGCGCAAGCGAGTGGTAGTCCAGGGCGACGGCCTGGGTCGGAGCCGCCGGGCAAGTCCCAGATCTCCTTTGAGCTAGCCAGCCGTCGTACTGAGGCAGTATCAGTACAGTCCCTCGCTCGCTATGGTCTACCAGGTTGAGCCCGGCTCTCGACCGATTGCACTCGCTCTCCAGCACGAGCACGGTACCCCGGTAATGGGCCGAGCGAAACAGCTCCTGCCACAGTGCCGCCTGCGCCCCGCCCGCGCTATCACCCGGGTATGCCGGCGCCAGCGCAAGCAGGGCTGATCGCGAGGAGTCTCGAGTGAGGAGCCGAGCGGCAGCCACGGCGCCATCGCCGAATCCGATGATAACCTGAGGTTGCTCCCATGGCGGCAGCCGTTGGAATGCCTCGAAGGCCGCCGAGGATCCTTCGGAGATGGATTTTGACCGCAGCGTGAACAGTGAAGCACTCATCCGATCGAGCTGTCCGACCAGTCTGCGGGTCAGCTGGGACCGAAACGTGCGCTCCACCTGCGGCGCCGACGCCGCCGCTTCGGTGAACAGCGCCACCAGCGGTGCGTAGCCATGAATGGAGTACCTCTCGAGCCGGAGCACGCCCAGCTTCTCCAGCACGCCATACTCCGGTGGAACCGGAATGACGCTGTCGGCTTGCGCCATCAGGGCCAGCCCCGGCACCGGTAGCGCCAAGATGACGATCGCGGCTTGCCGGAACGCAGGGAACCAGGGGAGGCGCTCGATTTTCATCTTCTGATTGCCGGCTATTGCAAGTAGGGCGCGATGTTCCGCGCGATGTTCTCGAATTCAGCCGGCGTGAGGGGCAGCCGCCGGAATGCGGCCCACTCCTCCCGGGGCTGCATGGCCTTCAGCACCGCCGCATCGGAGCCATACAGAATCCGGTCCACCCCGGCCCGGCGAATTCGCTGCACCATGCGCGCTGCCTGGGCCGGCGTGACGCTCGAATCCATAATCCCGGCCAGGTCGAACCAGAGATGTCGGGTTCGGGGGTCCTTGCGATGCACCGCATCGGCCAGGAACGCCATGACGCTGTCGGCCGGAGGATCGTCGTAACCGGGACCGGTGCCGGCCAGGTGCGCCACCTGCACCGGAACGTCGGGAGCCTCGGGCAGAAGCTGCTCCAGGAAAGCGCGGGCCTGGAGAGGACCATAGGGGCGCTTGCGGGAGATGGATGCCCGCATGTGCACCAGGATCGCCATCTGGTGCTGGTTGGCCGCCCGAAACACCCGGCGGAGCCGCTCGACGTGCTCCGGATTCTCCAGCTGCACGTCCGAGTTTCCCAGGTGAAGCTTGATCCCCCGATTCAAGCCCGGACTCCTGGCGCAGCGGGCCAGCTCGTCCAGCGCGTACTCCTTCAGTGGATTGAAACCGCATAACGCGATCAGCCGGTCGGGATATTCCGCGGCCTGGCCGGCGGTCCAGTCGTTCTCCGCCCGCACCTTGGCGTACTCGTCCTCTACCGTGCGCCGTGGGCTGCCGTACATGTACGCCACCGAGAGAATGACTGCCCGGCGGATGTGGGCGGAGTCGAGCAGGGAAATCAGGTCCCGCGCGGTGAGCACCGGGGGAGCGTCGGCGCCTCCGGCGCCGAGCATTTGCACCACGGCCGGACTGAAGAGGTGCTGGTGGTGGTCGGCGACGGGTGCCTGCTGGGCAGAGATGGTGGGTGCGCGGAACATCGTGGCGAGCAGCGCGAGCGATACCCGCGCCCTGGGGCTCGACCTTACTCCACGAAGGTGGCGCATCCACTCTCGTCGGTGATCACCGCCAGACCTCCGGAGAAGCCGAACGCGATCCGGCGGGGAACGCGGCCGCAGCTTTCGATCGTTCGGGCAATCGTTTTGGAGCCGGCGTCGATCACCTGGATCAATCCGGGACCGTTGCTGGTGATGACTCCGACATACACCGTCGACCCGTCGGGCGACATGGCCAAACCGAATGGACCGCCGATACTGGTCGTTGCCCCTGAAGGGATGGATGCTTCCACCACATTGCGCACCAGGTCCAGCACGTTGATCGCTCCGGAGCCGGCTTCATCGGCCAGAAACAGCTCGGTCCCATCGGGCGAGAGCGCAAGCCCCTGGGGCTCGCCACCCACGATGAGGAGCCGGGACACCGATTGAGAGGCTACGTCGATCTCGGAGATCGTGCCGGTAGTGAACGAGCTGGCATACAGCAGCGTGCCCGAGGGGTTGAATGCCAGATGGTTCGCCCGGCTGTCGGGCACTTGCAGATCGATGGACCCGGTCACCGTGGATGAGGTAACGTCGAACACCAGCACCCGTCCATCGTTGGTGCCGAGGTACGCGGTCTGACTGTCGGGCGCGGTGATTGCCGAGAACGCCGGCACATCGAGCGTGACTTGGGTAAGGACCTTTTCGGTAGCCAGGTCAATCACGCTGGCATCGTTCGTGTCCGGGCCCGACGGCGTCACCAGGGCGGTGCCGCGGCCCAGCAGCGCAATCGAGGTCGGCGTTCCGCCACCCAGGTCTCCAGTGGTGAAGTCAGTCGCCGGATAGAGACTGGAGGCCACTCTTCCGCTGTTGGTCTGCGAGATGAAAATGTGGCCCTCGGCATCTACCGCTACGCCGAAGGGCCCGTCGCCCTGACCGTCACCCGGCAGCCGGGCGGTTGTCGTGGTGGTGCCGAGCGGATGGCCCGAGCCCAGCCCGTGATAAGGGACCACCGTGAGCAGGTCGCTGCTGCTGATTCTGATTTCCGCCGGACCCGCGGCGGTGTACGTCACCAGGCCGCTGCCGGAGACTAAGGCTCGGCCCGGATCGCTGGAGACGAAATTCACCGCGGCTTCAGGAATCTCTCCGCCGCTCTCGTCGAGCACCTTGGCGGACAACTGCCGGGACATCCCGACCCCCATGACCAGTTTGTCGGGGGTGACGGCTAGCGTGTGCGCCGGAGCTGCCGGGGAAGTCAGCTCATCGGAACCGCAGCCCGTGGAGGCGCAGGTGAGCGGGATGGCGAGGAGGCGGATCAGCCGGCGGAGGTTGTTCATATTCTGCACCCAGACTCTGGCGACCGAGGGGTCGCACCAGTTTCGGCGATTAGCCGAATCTAGGCTCAAATCGGAGAACCCGGGAGTTGCACCGCCGACAAACGAGCTTCGCGGCTCGATCGGCTACCTGAAGATCAGCTCTCGCAGCTGGCGGTTGCCGACGATGTCCCGCATCTCGCCGCGCTTTGCCATCGCCTCATCGGACTTGTCCAACGACCCGTACACTTGCCGGGTGATGGGGTCCGCCCGATCGCGCAGGTTGTCCAGGGCCGCCATGTTCTTATAGGTCGTCGTGAGGACGATGTTCCAGTCGGTCTCATCCCGGTTCTCCGATTGGTAGGCTCCCCAGCCGGTGATCACCCCGCCTTCTTCTGCGCCTCCATCTGCTGCTTGTAGGGTCCGGCCAGGAACGTCATGTACTCGTCGAAGTGGCCGGGCTTCACCCGGATGTACTGCACCTCGGTGACGCCGCCCTCGGTGTAGGGGCGCGATGACTGTTGGGCTGCGGTGGGCGCTGCCAGCACGAGGGCGACGCTCAACAGGAACAGTGGGCAATAGCGCATGACTTACCTCCGGAGGAAGCTGCGTGAGGGAGGCCGGTTCAATCGCCGGCTCTGCATGGTGCCGTGGTGCCAAGACTTACAGGCCGGTACTGGCGGGGTCAATAAGAGGGCGGTGGCATCGCAGCCGATCACCACCGGAGTTGAACGCCCAGATACATCTGCAGCTCAACTCGCTCCTCGCTGTGTCCTGCCACGGCTCGGCCCAGGGCACCCATCAGACCGTAGTGTTCCCCGACGGCCTTCCGGGCACCGACCTGGCATATCAGCTCACTCCCGCGCAGGCGAGCGGAAGACCCCCTGCATTCCGAGAGCAGCTCCAGTGTCTGGGTAACCGCATGCCCCAGGGCGAGCCCGTAGATCACCTCGTTGTCGCCGCCCTCACCAATACGATATCCGATCTCCCCATTGACACCGAGTCCCCTCCAGGGAATGGTGAGCTCGATCGGCAGGAGCAAGGTGCTCTCGTTCTCGCTCTCGTCGAGCGGCAGGATCGGATTGGGAAACTCGAATGATGGAAAGGTCGAGATGGCCAGCCCTGAGCTCGAGTCGTCCACGAAGCGCCATTTCACGCCCAACGACGGATTGCCCAGGCCGGTCCGGGCGCCGGAGCCGCTCTCGATCAAGAACGGCATCTCCAGCTTGAGCTGAATCCGTTCGCCCAAGCCATAGTTGGCGTCGACCAGCGGAGCCTCGTACAGGCTGGCGTCCGCTATGTGCTCGACCGTCACCGCCAAGTTCACTTCCCAATGCCGGTTGCCGGGAGTGCCTGGATCGTCCGTGAGCAGCGGCGGCCCGCCTTGAGCCTGAGCCGGCGATAGTTCCAGTACAGGAGTGATGCCGAAGACGATGGAAAGGTGAAGGAAATAAAACCGGCACCGAATCCAGGAAGTGGCCATTGAGCATTCTAGATGGTATTCCGAAAAGCGCGGAAGTCTGGAGGGCAAAGCCGCCGTCGAGCTGAAAGCGCCCGGCGACGGCTCAGCGCTTGGTACCTGGCAACAGCAACTTCATGCGGCAGGCCTGACTTCACCGCTGGCGGGCGGCGTGCCACTCGGTGGCGTGGTCCCGGTCGGCGGTGTCACCGGCCGAGGAGTCGCCACCACGTTGCTCGCGCTCTCCCACGCAGCCAGCAGTTCAGGCTGAGTGGAAAACCGGAGGCGAATCAGGCCATTCATCACCTTCACGACCTGAACCACCTCTTCGGCAACGGTAACCAGCTCTGCGCTGGCGCCAACGTGCGCCATCCGTCCCGCCGCACCCTGTTCCACCAGGGTCTGGAACTGTTCCAGCGTGTTCTCCAGGGCCGTGAGAACCTCCTCGGACAAACCATGCTTGATGAGGAGCTCCTTTCGGGTCTGAGCCTCCGCGGCCATGCTGCTGGCAGCCGTCTGAAAGGCGAGGTTCGAGTTGCCATCGGTGGGAAAGAGGAACTTCTGCGTCAACTCCGGGTCTTCCACCGAGGCCAGCTGCGCCACGCTGACGAGATGGTTGAGATGAGCGCTCCGCATCAGGCGGCGGAGATCCCGCTTCCGAGCCGTGGCGGCGTGTACCTGACTCCGGCCATCGATCTGCTGGCGGGCCAGCTGCCCCGCCCGGACCAGGCGATCCTGAAGTCGGGCCGCCGCGGTGATGAACCCGGCACTCGTGTCCGGGTGCAGCCGGCTGAACTCCAGCACGCTCTTGCCCATTTCCAACTTCCTGCGCGTCTTTGCTCGCATACAACCTCTCTGCTTGAGCCGGTCGGCGATCGGGCGCAGCCGGCGTTCCTGTAAATGGGAAAGGTCGAATGAGCCCGATCATCACTCGCCTGAGGCAGAGAGAGGCGAGGATCGTGCCATTGCTCGAAAAAGCACAAATGGGATTTTTTGAAAACCCGACATGGACCAAGTGCAGCGCTATCTCCGTCCAACGTGCCGGCTCGTGTGGGCCTGAGCTGGTCCTGTTACCGCAGCTGCAGTGTCTGGCAAACCAATACGGGCCTGTTCACTCACGATGCGGCATCGGCCGAATGAATCGGGTACCGGCCGCGCTCTACACCGTACCGATCACGTGGGATAACGAAGCGGAACAATGAGATCGGGAACCGGGCGTGACCAATGAGGAGCCGGACACGGCGATAGCGAACCGATCTCGGTCGATGACCACCCGGACAACCCCGATGGCGAGGCGTCCAGCTCCGATGTGAGCTCGGCCGTTGATTTCAGGATCTTGTCAGATCCAATAGCGGATCGGCCACGGCCAACACCGGGTGGGCCAATACCAGCGGCTCACCGGCCCAGCAGAACACCGACCAGTCACTCTCGGTCATGAACTGTCCTCTCACAGTGACACTCCGGCCGTTGGCGCCGAGTCCCGGGCGGTCTCGTTAGCGTTCTGGCCAACCTGGATCACGTCCTGTTCACTCCCGATCTCCTTCCGGATATCGCCAACCGCCTTCCGTCCGGGAACGATGGTGGCTCGGCCCGAAGCCGATCGTGTGTGTGCGACTCCAACTTCGAGCCGGCCCCTCCGATCACGAGCTGTGATGCGGGAATCGCCAGCCGGTTCAGGCGCGCCATCCTGCGGTCTGATCTGTCGAGTGTCCTCACGGGTGACGGTCCCGTGTGGAGACGACACATTTCGGCCGCGGGTGGCTTGAGAAAATGGATTTAGCGGAGAGATCGGTGCGAATTACCGGTAGGCATACGCTATGCGGCCCCACCGGCCATTACCGTAGCCACAAGCATTCGCAGTACGGTCCCTTCGCGGCCGAACATCCATGGAGTAAGCGAGGAGCCTCACAAGGCTTCGGGTTGGCTCCCTGTCTTCAACTCGCGTACTGCAGAATCGAGTTCGTGCAAATACTGCTCCAGTTCCTTGAAGCTTAGGTCGGCATGCCCGTACTGCCGCGCTAGATTGGTCTGTGCCCGCAGTTTGTGCACAACCCACTCAATGCGGCTGAGGGCCACGGCCGAGCCCATGCTCGACAGCGGTTCGATCCTTTCGCCCTCACCCATTGCGGAATCTCCTATGGATGCTAAACCGTAGCTGCTCGCTCTTTGCCAGCAGCTCGAGAGCACGGGCCCTGGGAAGAGGCACGAAATCCCGCGCCACCGCTGCGCATGCCAATGTGTTTGATGCAGGGCTACATCCCACCGCCCATGCAGGGCGCGATAGCCAGTTAGCCGGGGAAGTGCTCGTCAATCCACTGCTTTACTCGCTCTCGGATCTCGTGCTCTGTATCATCCGGTGACGCGAGAAAGGCGGCAAACCGGTCTTTCCCGATCCGAAGGGTCCACACGCCTGGGCTTCTTTCAGCCGAACCCTTGCGAGTACCGGCTTTGGTCCTTACGACGTGCGCGTGGATTGTATGCCCCTTGTATCTGAACGCACCCAAATGGTCCGTGTAGCCCTTCGTCACGGATGCTCGCGCTCTGTAATGTCGTGTGACCCCGACGTAAGGCGCATCTTCCCAAGTGCATCAACCCACACGTATCCGGGTAGAATTTCAACGCTCGAATATGAATGAGTGTCGTACACGCGGAACCGTGCCTGTCGTTAGACTCCGTAGCATGCAGGAGGACGGCAACTGGACTTCGCAGAGAACCAGTAGGGTTTCGTGGCGCGTTCTCGGCGAGACACGTCAAGCCAAGCGGATTGGGACACCATCATGTGTACGGTACCGTACATACTATAGTGCTTGGCGGGTTGGTACGCCAGCGTACAGTGTGAGTATGTGAGCAAGCCTAAGGTCAGAGTTCCTAAAAGGTCGAGTCCTCCAACCCCCCGAAGCAGGAATCGTATTCTCGCGGCGCTCCCGCAAGCGGACTTCGAGCGACTCCGCTCTGGTCTCAACGTTGTCGCCCTGGAACAGAAGCACTCGCTCTGGGAACCAGGCCGGCCGATTGAGGCCGTCTACTTCCCCCTCGACTTCGTTGCTTCAATCCTGGCCGTAACGAACGAAGGCTTGCAGGTCGAGGTAGGGACTGTGGGGAACGAGGGATTAGTTGGACTGCCGGTTTTTCTTGGCGCTCAGAGTTCTCCGGGAAGGGCATTCGTGCAGGTGCCCGGGCAGGGCGAGCGGTTGGATGTCGGCGTGTTCCTTCGCGAAGCGATGCGCGAAGGAAAGCTGCGAGAGATCCTGCATCGCTACACCCTGAGCTTCTTGAACCAGGTTTCGCAGGGTTTCGCCTGCAACCGGGCGCACCCAGCCACGCAGCGGCTCGCACGTTGGCTCTTGGTTGTGAGAGATCGGGTTGGGCGGAATGAATTTCCACTCACCCATCAATTTATGGGGCAGATGCTAGCCGTACGTCGGGCTACAGTGACCGAGACAGCGGGAGCGCTGCAAAAGGCAAAGCTCATCAGTTATCGCCGGGGTGTGATCACGATCCGTGACGGCGTCGGCTTGGAGCAAGCCGCTTGCGAGTGTTACTGGATTGTGCGGGAAGATTTTGAGCGGCTACTCGGGTTTCCGCCTGGGTGACGCGTTGGCTCCGGACCCGCCCGGCATCCCCTCGACTTCGGAGCAGGATCTTAGGACAACTCGAGCTCCTGCCGCGGACGGCCTGTCTTGATCGGCATAGGCGAGGAATCTAAAACCGTCAGCTGCCAGTGACGAAAATCACCTGTGACTGAGAGGTTCCGTCACTGAGCGGCACAACCCCTCTTTTCATTTTTGCTGCTCCATAGGGTAGCCGGAAGTTAAGTTCGTGGTGGCTTTGAAAGACTGACTCTTGGTCCTGAGAACTGCACGAGTAGGTCTGCCATGTCGACGCCGCGTCTCTTTCCCGACCCAGTTCGAGCTGAACCTCCTGCTGCGTCCCTCGAACGTGCTCGACAGCTCTGCCTCTTGGCGCAAGCGATAGTTGGTGAGGCAACTGCCCAGGTGGCCGACTCCAGGCGTCGTAAGGCCGAACGGAAACGCTGGCGCACACTCTGGGAGTCTCGTCGCGGCGACAGCAACTACATAATCGTGTGCTGTGCCTACTGTGCACGGGTGCGCGACTTCAGCGAGCAGTGGGGTGCTATTCCGACGTACGTCAGCCAAGCCCTTCACCGGCCGTTAAGTCCCGCTCGTTTGAGTCATGGCGTTTGCCCTGATTGCCTGAGCCGGCATTCAGGCTCACAGGGAGGCTATGAAGAGAAAGTCCGGCAAAGCAGCGCGCCGGATTCTCCGAGTCGCCCAAGCTAGACGATCGGGCGAAGGGCAACCGGTGGCTGCCTCATAGTTCCGCTAAGACCAAAGGCTACCCCTCTTGATAAGCCGAGTCAGAGCCGGGGCAATGTCCTCAATCGCTAGGATGGTGTCCGCCTGGCCGGTCGCTATGGTTGCTTGTGGCATCGAGAACACCTGAGAGGTCGCCTCGTTCTGGGCGATCACAATACCGCCGGCTAAGCCAACGGCCCGAGCACCTTCCGCTGCATCATCCTGCCCGCCGGTCAGCACAATAGCCACAACACGGTTCCCATAGACCTCAGCCGCTGACCGGAATAATGGGTCGGCTGCCGAATAGGTGTGATGAATAAGCTGCTCATCCATCAAGGCGAAGGTTCCATCATGAGTGATCGTTAGATGCCGATCCGAGGGCGCGACGTATATCGTGCCCGGAGTGGGCCGTTCACCGGCCTCGGCCGTCCTGACGATCAGAGCTGTGCTATGGCCCAGGACCTGGGCAAGCATGTTGGGGAGCTGCTTCGAGCGGTGCAGCACAATCGCTAAGGGAACGGGGAATGCAGCACTTAGCCCTGAGACAATGGCGGTGATCGCTTTGAGACCTCCTGCTGAGGCCGCAAGTACCACGAGATCGAAATGCGACGCCGAGCTGCTCCTGTTTTGACTGTCGAGCCCGCTATGCCCGCCCGACATACTTGTCAGACTCGTCTCGCCCTTCATTGCTTGCCATCCAACATCATGTCCACGGCTTTCCGCAACTTCTCAGCGGTAAATGGCTCGCGGAGGATTGGTACATTCGGAGGTAACGAGGCCTCGATTTCAGGCGTGGATCTGCCCGTATTCGCGAGATAGATGATTGGTACGTCGGGTCGGTTCTCACGTAGCCGCTTGATTAGCCCCACGCCGTCGATCCCCTCGACTTTGGTATTGCTGATGACCAGGTCAATCGAGCGCAACTGCATGGCGAGCTGGACTGCGGAGAGCACATCATAGGCATGAAAGACCACGTGGCCGTCTGCGCGGAGCGTCCTCAGAATAGACTCACAGCAGCCCTATCCTCATCGGCCACGACGATGTGCCGATCGGTGGGCTTTGGTGCCCACTCCGAGGGAGAACCATTTTTAAACCTTGCCCCGGGAGACATCCGGGTGTGGCATGCAGCGGAGGGCGTACAACTACCCTCAATCTACCCTATTGGTAGGGTTTCCGCTCAATCCGATCTCTACAGTGAAAACACTACCGTCAGCCCTGACAGATCGCCCGGCTTATCAACTATCCAGACAAGATCCTGAAGGGAGGTTGAAGGGTCACTGACATTTTTCGAACTTGTCTTTATACCCTTCAGGATTCTGAAGGATTATGAGACAAGGCCAGAAATGCAGTTCACCCCTGGCGTTCGATGTTACGGCGGCGAAATCGGAGTGATGTGGCAGTCTGCTGCATGAGGCGGGTCGGGAGCTCCAAAATGGCTACGGATCAGCCGTAGCCCTGAAGGCCGACTCCCCGGTACCAAGATGTACAGATTCGAGAACTCGACGTCGCACATTGTGGGCACTGGTGGCCCTCCCAGGTCCGCGATGATGTGCGGAATTGTCAACTGGTGGCTCACGACAAGCACGGTGCCCCCGGCGTGTCGGACCATGTCTGCGATGGCTTGAGCATCGGCGTCGGGGTGCTCGGTGCGGGGAACGATGTGCCCCTGAAGGTGCAATCTGGCCAGGAGCGGGGCAGCAGTGGCTCGGGTGCGTTCCTGGTCTGTCGTGATCACAGTGGTAATGCCACCATCCCGCAGCGCCTCGGCCAACGCCTGAGCCCTGGCCTGACCGGCCGGGCTGAGCGGGGGATTGTCTTTCGGCGTCTCCGCTTTCTCCCCATGTCGGACAATGATGACCGCTTGCTGAGCGTGAGCCGGGGCAGCAGCTGTGGAAAGGGCCGCCACACCGATGGCGAGAAGCGTAAGCGACACGCGACTGCGCGCGGACTCAGTCGGACCGCGATCACTCATCGGTGGAGATCTTTGGTTTGAACCACCTAGTGGCGCACCCTCGATCAAGACACCCCAATATAGGTGGCGGTTACCCATGGGGATGACGGTGGTGAATGTCGGGATAGTGCGGATGAGCATGCCTCAGCTTTCCGTGGCGGTGAATGTGGATGTGCGGCTCTCCCGGCGGATCCTCGGCTGAGTGCTCATGCTGGTGGTGCTCATCATGGACATGGGCATGACTGTGCTCGAGGAGGTCATGCTCGTGCCAATGTTCGTGCCGCTCGCTGAGATGGAGCCAGAGTCCTAGCCCCATCATCGCCGCCGCGGTCAGAAACAGTCCGGTCGCTTGCTCGCGGTACAGAATCAGGCCCAGTGCCGCTCCGATGAACG
>JBJMPB010000007.1:0-3932 GCA_045803455.1 Gemmatimonadales bacterium
CGGGAGCCCGAGACCTCGAGCCGGGTGGCGCCAAAATTCCAGCCGGCAGAGAGCGAGGCGAGCCATCGGTGATCCGACGTGCCATAGCCGACCGAAGGGCGAAGTTGAGGGCGGCCGTTGATCAGCCCGAATGTCCCCCCAATCCCCAAAGCGAGACCCTGAACTCGGTTCACGTGTGCGATGTCGCTCAGCGAGCCGGTGGCAAGCCGCTGGGTTGGGAGTCCGGCCAGAGCCCGGGCCCCGGCAATGCGCTCCACCTCGGCTCGAAGGGACTCCATGTCCTGCCGGTTTACCGGCTGGGCCACACCGGCTATCGCCTGGTCCAGCGGCTCGCTCCAGAGGGAGTCACCTCCCGGATGCACCAGACCACCGATCGCGGGCGCGCTAACCAGGTCGGGAGGCCAGGGCACATTCATGTCGTATCCATCTATCTCCCAGCGGCCACGGATGATTCCGCGGGCCGGAAAATCCAGCCAGATGGCCCTGCGGCGAATCTCCACCTCCTGGCGATAGGGCAGCCAGAAGCGACCCTCGTACAGCGCGTTCTCCAGCACGACGCTGATGTCTTCCAGTTGCCGATCGAGGTAGGATGGCGGTGTAAAGCTGAAGCGAAACCGGACCAGCTCAGCAGTTGCCACGTCGAGATACAGGGTGCCGACCACCAGCGGCCGGTTGAAAGATCGGGGCCGTACCGCTATCTGGTGAACGGTTACCTGGCCCTGGGCAGTGCGGATCTCTATTGAATCGGTCAGGGCAAAGTCGTACTCGGTGAGGCCGGCGGGAGAAAGGGGATGGACCACGTCGCGTACCTCATCCCCTTCGCCGATCCGGATCACGTTCCCGAAATTGTTGGTGACGATCCCGAGATGGTCGCGATGGTAGTTGATGTCAGTGGGGAGAAAGGCGCCGTCGCGCCAACCGAGGATCACCTGCTTGCTGTGGTTGGGCGCCTGCCAATACACTTCCACCTCGAGCTGGTCGGCTTTGACCAATTTTGGTGGTTGGGCCAGCCCTTCTCCAACCTGGGCCAGAAAGAACAGAAACCCGTGAGCCCGCGCCCGGTAGCTGGTGAGCGAGCTGTCGGCCTGCACCGCCACTCGGCGATCGACCGCGCGGCGCACCAGAGTCATGGTTTCGGGAGTGTTCCAGGATTGAGCCGACAGCGGTGAGCGGTAGGAGATAAGAAGGAAAACGCCGAGCAGTACTCGAGCTCCCCAATGTGCTCTCACGCTCCTGGACATGGCCTTCTTATCTCCCAAGTCCTGCCTCTCACGCTGTCGATGCGCGCAATATCCCGGGACCTGAGAGCCCCGGCAACCGGGTTGCTGCTGCTCGCGGTTGCTGGGTGCGGCAGCAAAAGGCCGGTGGCTGTTGCCCCCCCTACGGTGCCGACGGCGGCCCGGGTGGTCCCGCTGAATCGCACCATCTTGTTGGAGACGTCGGGGCCCGGGCCTGCGGATACTTCGGTGAGTTTTCCCGCAGGCACACCACGAACCATCGTGCTTCGGCACGGCCCCCCGGAAAACATCGTTTACGCCCGGTTGTCGTTCACCGCCGGTGCCTTTCCGGATAGTGGTCAGGAGGTCACGGTGGAGGTGAAGCCTCGGCCGGGCGTCTACGGAGTGGACATTCTCATGAGTAAGCCCATCCGGGGCGGTGCCAGGCTCACCTTCGAGTACGCTCGGTACTTCTCCGCGCCGGAGCGGGCTCGGCAAGTGTATCGCTCAGACGGAGCATTCGAGGCAGCGCTGGCGGTAGGACACGTCCTCTCCAGCGGCGATCAGATCGAGCTGCTGCCCACCGTTCGGGCCGATCTGGATCACCTCACCGCGCCGATTGCGACCGCAGGCCGGTACCTCGTGGCCGCCCCCCAATGAGGACCAGCTACGATGCCTTCGCGGAACGCGCTCGCGATGGCGGGATGGTCCCCGTCACCCATGAAGTCCTGCTGGATGGCGATACGCCGGTCACCGCGTTCGCCAAGCTTCACCAGGGTCGGTACGGGTTTCTGCTCGAATCGCTCGAGGGAGGTGAGCGCTGGGCCCGATACACCTTTCTTGCCACCGATCCGACCGAAGTGTTTCGGTATCAGGGCCGGGAGTGCTCCCGATGGACCACGACCACTGGATGGAAGCTGCAGGATGCCGATGTGGCTCCTTTGGACCACCTGGCCCAGACCATGCGCCGGCACCCACCGGTCGAGGTTTCTGGTTTGCCCCGTTTTACCGGCGGGGCGGTGGGGTATATCGGGTACGATATCGTTCGTAGCATTGAGTCGCTGCCTGCCCCCCCGCCAGACGATCGCGGTCTGCCCGACGCCATTCTCATGGTGGTCGACACCCTGCTGGTGCTGGACAATCTGTTCAATCGCGCCACGGTTGTAGCGACGGTGGACGTTCCTCGGGGCACTTCTTCGGCGGAGCTTCGGCAGCTCTATGCGGGCGCGATCTCCCGAATAGACTCCTGGCTGGATCGGCTCCAGGCCGGCGGCCCGAATCCGGTTCTGCCACTCGAGTCACCCGTGCTGCCCGCTACCGCTGGACCCTACCCCCAGCAGCAGTTCCAGAACGATGTCCGGCGAATCAAGGATTACATCGCCGCCGGCGATACGTTTCAGACCGTATTATCCCGCCGGGTGGATCTGCCGGCCCCGGACCCGTTCCTCACCTATCGGTATCTTCGCGCACTGAACCCCGCGCCCTACCTCTACTATCTCCACTGCGACGATGTCTATCTGATCGGAAGCTCGCCGGAGATCCTGGTCCGGGTGGAAGATGGGGAAGTAACCCTTCGCCCGATCGCGGGAACGCGGCCGCGCGGTTCATCGCCCGAGCAGGATGCCGCGCTCGCCGACGAGTTGCTGGCAGATCCCAAGGAACGAGCAGAGCATCTGATGCTGGTAGACCTGGGCCGAAACGACGTGGGGCGGGTGGCGGAGTTCGGAACGGTCCGCCTGACGGCGTTCATGGCGATCGAGCGGTACTCTCACGTGATGCATCTGGTCAGTGAGGTGCGAGGACGTCTTCGTCCAGAGCTCGATGCTATTGCCGCGCTGGCGGCCTGCTTTCCGGCCGGCACGGTCTCCGGCGCGCCCAAGGTCCGGGCCATGGAGATCATCGACGAGCTGGAGCCGGTCCGGCGGGGACCCTATGCCGGTGCCGTGGGCTACGTGAGCTGGGGGGCCAGAACCCTGGATACGGCGATCGCAATCCGGACCTGCGTCATTAAGGGTGAGACCGCCTGGATTCAGGCCGGCGCCGGGATTGTCGCCGATTCCGATCCCTTCGCCGAATGGGAGGAGACCGAGGCAAAGGCGCGTGCTGTCTTGCTAGCGCTCGCGCTGGCAAGCCAGCGAGGGAAGAAACGCGAAAGTCTGGAAGGTATGCAGGACGGGTCGGAATAGCCGTCCTTCCCGTCCTTCCCGACCTTCCCCCATATTCAACTATGCCCTACCGCCTCGTCAGCTTCTCCGGAGAACAGAGCTTTGAGCTCGCGCCGGGCCGTACTCTGGTCGTTGGAAGGGGCGTAACCAGCGACATCGCCATCTACGATCCGACGATCTCCCGGCGCCACGCCGAGCTGATCGTGGGAACCGATGGGGTCCAGGTCAGGGATCTGGGCAGCTCCAATGGGACCTGCATCAACGGCAGCCGAATCACCACCGGCCGGCTTAATCCCAACGATTCCGTCACCTTCGGGAAGGTGCTCTTTCAGCTCAAGGAGCAGAGGGCTTCGGGACAGACGCCCAATCCCCTGCCCCTGCAGCCATCGACCCCGGTTGGTGACCACATCGTCCGCCAATTGATAGTTGGCAGCGGAGGGCCGACCGGGATCACCAGCCGCAATCGCAGCTCCGGCCTGGGTCAGCTCAAGGTCGCGGCCAACAACGCCGAGGAACGCCAGGCCAAGAAGCTGTCACTATTGCTGGATAT
>JBJMPB010000018.1:0-2754 GCA_045803455.1 Gemmatimonadales bacterium
TGTTTCTCGAACAGCGAAGGCCATATGACGAGATTCGCCACATCGGTCTCATCCTCGATCGTCATGAACATCACTCCCTTCGCGGACCCCGGCTTCTGTCGCACCAGAACCATCCCAGCGACTGTCAGCCGGCGGCCATCCCTCATCATGCGGACCGCCGAGCAGCGATGAATGCGCTGGCGCCGTAATTCCTCTCGGAGGAAGAAAATCGGGTGTTGCCGAAGCGTCAGCCCCCTCGACCGGTAGTCCTCTACGACCTCACGACCCTCGGTCATTGGCGTGAGCTCGACCTGCGGTTCATAGCCTTCCGGCCGGATCTGGCTATCCCGCTCGTCCGCCGCCGCAAAGAGGGGGAGGGGCTCATCCGAAAGACCTATGATTGTCCAGAGAGCATCGCGCCGACTGACCGAGATCGATCCGTAGGCATCCGCGTCCGCCAGTCGCTCGAGAGCGGCTACGGAAATTCCAGCCCGACGCCAGAGATCCTCGATCGATGTGAAAGGATGGTCCGCCTGGGCCAATGGGATTATTGCGGCTTCCGAGTTCTTTAATCCCGCGACCAGCCGTAATCCAAGGCGGACCGCGAACCGCTTCGGGTTTCGCGTCGGCTCCAGTGTGCAGTCCCAACGGGAGTGATTGATATCCACCGGCCGGATTTCGACGCCATGATTGCGCGTGTCCCGAACCAGCTGCGCGGGGGCATAGAACCCCATCGGTTGGGCGTTCAGGATGGCACAGCAGAACACATCGGGATGGTGGCATTTCATCCAAGATGAGGCATAGGCGATCTTGGCGAAGGAGGCGGCATGGCTCTCCGGAAAGCCATAGGATCCAAACCCTTCGAGCTGCCTGAAGGTCCTTTCCGCGAATTCCGGGTCGTAGCCGCGGGCAGTCATCCCATTTACAAGCTTATCCCGGAATTTGGTGACGCCCGCCGTCAGCTTGAAGGTCGCCATGGCTCGCCGGAGTTGGTCCGCCTCGGACGGCGTGAACCCGGCGCATTCGATGGCCACCCTCATGGCCTGTTCCTGGAAGAGCGGCACGCCGAGTGTCTTTTCCAGAACCCGCTGCAACTCCGGCCGGGGATATTCCGGCTTCTCATGCCCTTCCCGGCGCCGGAGATAGGGGTGCACCATGTCGCCCTGGATCGGTCCCGGCCGGACGATCGCCACCTGGATGACGAGGTCATAGAAGATCTTCGGCTTGATACGGGGAAGCATCGCCATCTGGGCGCGGCTCTCGATCTGGAAAACGCCGACCGTGTCGGCCTTCTGGATCATGCGGTAGGTCGGACCATCGTTCATCGGGATCGTGGCGATCTCCCGCTCCTCGCCCTTATGCTCCCGCAGGAGATCGAAGGCCCGGCGCATGCAGCCGAGCATGCCGAGACCCAGCACATCCATTTTCATGAATTTCAGGGTGTCGATGTCGTTCTTGTCCCACTCGATCACCTGCCGGTTTTCCATGGCGGCCGGCTCGATCGGCACGAGATCGTCGAGACGATCCTGGGTCAGCACAAAGCCGCCCGGGTGCTGCGAGAGATGCCGCGGTGCGCCGATCAGCTCCGAGGCCAATTCCAGCGTCATCCGCAGCCGCGGATCCTTGAGATTGAGGTTGAGCTCTTGGGCCTCCTTCTCCGTCACGCCATCGTTGCCCCAGCCCCAGACGAGACCGGACAGGCCGGCGGTCACGTCCTCCGGCAGGCCCATGACCTTGCCGACCTCCCGCACGGCGCCACGAGCACGATAGGTAATCACCACTCCGGTCAGGGCAGCCCGATGCCGGCCATAGGTATCGTAGATCCACTGGATCACCTCCTCCCGCCGCTCGTGCTCGAAGTCCACATCGATGTCGGGCGGCTCGCGCCGCTCCTCGGACACGAAGCGCTCGAACAGGAGATCGTGCTCGATCGGGTTGATCGAGGTGATGCCGAGCACATAGCAGACAGCCGAGTTGGCGGCCGACCCGCGCCCCTGACACAGAATGCCTCGCGTCCGCGCAAACTGAACGATGGCATTGACCGTCAGGAAGTACGGCGCGTAATCCAGCTTCTCGATCAGGTGGAGCTCATGCCGGATCGTCCCGGCCACCGTATCGGGAATACCATCCTGGTAGCGCCGGTTCGCTCCGTCCCAGGTCAGGCGCTCCAACTTCTCCTGAGCGGTCTCACCCGGATCGGTCTCGGTTGGGTACTGGTAGCGCAGCTCGTCGAGGGAGAATGTGCAGCGATCGAGGATTTCCCGGATCCGCTGGAAGGCTCCAGGGTGCCGCTCAAACAGACGCTGCATTTCGGCAGGGTCCTTCAGATGTCGATCGGAATTGCGCTCCAGCCGGTAGCCCGCGGTGTCGATCGTGCAGCCCTCCCGGATGCAGGTCACCACATCCTGCAGTCGGCGCCGATCCGGATGGTGATAGAGGATGTCACCGAGTGCGACCGTTGGGACGCGGGCGATCCGAGCCGCTTCCTCGACCTCATAGAGCCGCAGGTGGTCGTTCTGCGAGAACCGGCGGATCAGGGCCATGTAGGCGCGATTGACGAAGGTGGACCTCAACCTTGAGAGGTTGGCTCGGAGTGTATCGTTCGCCTCGTCGCCAAGAAGGATTGCGAGCAGGCCATCACTCCACTGGATGACATCGTCCCATGTCAGAAAGCATTTGCCTTTGCCACCGCGGCTCTCCCCGATGCTGAGCAAGCGGCACAGCCGCGAATAGGCTGGCCGGTCCGTTGGATAGACCAAGAGCGACGTGCCGTCG
>JBJMPB010000054.1:0-11761 GCA_045803455.1 Gemmatimonadales bacterium
TACATGCCGCTGGGCTCATATGTCACTGAAAGCAATCTTGTCTTCGTGGACCGGCGCGGCAGGGAGACCAGCGCAATCCCGGCAAGCGACCGCTACGATCACCCGCGGCTCTCGCCCGACGGCCACCGCATTGCCGTCGACATCCGCTCGGCCAATTCCGCGGGAGATGTCTGGGTATTTCAGGTAGGGCGGCCGGGCGGGACCCGAGTCACGGCGGAGGGCGGCCGCGACTTCGGCAGCGAGTGGACGCCCGACGGGCGAGACCTGATCTACAGCAGCGAGCACCCATTCTACGATCTGTACCGCCGGGCCGCTGACGCAAGCCGGCCGCCTCAGCCGCTGGTCACCGGCGGCTTCGACCGCTACACGGGCAGCGTCTCCGCCGACGGGAAACTGCTCGCCTTCATGCTGAGCGCTCCCACCACCGGCTCGGAGCTCTGGACCGTTCCGCTGGACGATCGCCTTCGGGCAGCCCGCTACCTGGCGAATGGATTCGATCTGGCGCACCCATCGATTTCGCCCGACGGCCACTGGATGGCGTATGACTCCAATGAGGGAGGGCGGGTCGAGGTGTACATCCAGTCGTTTCCCGACCCCAAGCTGCAGCGCCACAAGATTTCACCCAGCTACGGCTCGGAGCCGCTCTGGACTCGGGGAGGCCGCGAGCTGGTGTATCGCAAGGGTGACAGCGTGATGGCAGTAAGTCTGGATTTGGCGAGGGGCCAGATCGGTCAGCCGGTGGCCTTGTTCGGTGGCCCCTACCCTGACAACCCCGGCTGGACCCGGCCCAGGAGCTATGACGTCTCGGCCGACGGCGAGCGGTTTCTCATGACCAAACTTCCGACCAACCGCCCCCGGCCTCGCATAGCGGTGGTGCTCAATTGGTTCGAGGAGCTGCGCTCCCGGGTGGGGCCCTAGCTCTAGTTGGCCGCCATCTTGGTTTCGCAGGTGTAGGCGTAACTCATCTGCTCTACGAATCCCGTGGTCCCTCTCACCAGTGCCGACAGAACGACGCAGCGATCGACCGGTGCAATCCATTCCTGAAGAGGGACGTCGCCGCTGCGCCAGAGCCGACCCTTATGGATGCCCGGATAGTGCTCCGCCAGCATGGGCTGGGTGATCCCGTTGGGCACTCGGGCGGGCGACGCCGAAATCAGTCGATCGTTCCGGTCGAAGTTGAGAACGTAGCGATCGGCCCCGAGCTCCAGCCGGCGATATGGACGTAGCTCATGGGGACCGATCAGCCACACCGTTCCCGAGGGGATGGTGTCGGGATTTGCGGAGTGGGCCAGAGGCAATGAGACCATCTCCGACCTAAGCTCCACGGCAAACATGCGGAGCGCTGCCGTGACCGAGGTTTGTCCAAGCACCACTTCACCGTTTCTGGCCTGATCCCCCGGCCTGAGGTCCGGGAGCTGGGCAGTGGATCGGACATCCAGAATCTGGGCCCGCAGAGTGGCAGACGGTACGAAGGAGAGAAGAGCCAGTGCGATTGGAAGGCGCATGGATTGATCCGGATCGAGACAGGGATGGGTACTCAGCAAGCTGCAGGCCTGTGGGTGGAATCGGATCTAAGCCCTTGCGACGGAGCACGTCCGCCGCGGTTGCAACTGCCTGCACCGGACGAGGCCCGATGCGGAGTGCGAGAGAGCCGAGAGGCCTGCGCTGCAAGAATCTTCCCATCCGGCCGATACTCATCCGAGCGGGTGGGTGTACCCCTTCTTTCCGGGTGAGGGACCATGAGGAACTGGCGGACGGAATACTGGCGAGCGTACAACGTACTGGTGCGGGTGCTCGGCGCGAGCGCCCTGGCCTCAGGTACCGGCTGTATGGGCTGGGGCGCAACCCGGCTGCTCAAGATGGGCCTCGAGCGGCCGGAGGGTGAGCCCGGGATGATTCTTCTGGCTGCCGGCCTACTCTCAGCAGGGCTAGGGGCAGCCATCCTGACCACTCCCGCCTACCGTCCTGACCTGGGCGATCCCGCCATGCAGTTCGACCCCTTCGGGACCAAGGGCCGGCAGATGGAGACGGCAAAGCGGTCATGGTGGACCGGCGACCGGTAACTCTTACCGTCATCGTCCAACCGCTATCTTGCCCTCGAACGCTCGCCTGAGCGTTGCGCGTCCAGCTTCTTCATCTCCAGCATCCAACTTCTCATGAGCCAGCGGCGGCTGGCTCTCCGGCACTGAAGGCCGCAGTCCGCTCAGGCTTGGCCTGGACCAGGGCATCTCGGACCCCGGCTGGTCGTGATCGGTCCCGTAGACCGGTGTCCCCGGTTGCTGCCGCCAACTCTCGTCCAAGCTGCCGGCGTCCACTCCGTCGAAGCCGAGCTGATCCAGCAGCCGGATGACAACGTCCTTTGACCGCTGGTCGTCTCCGGCCACCGGCAGCGCGATCCGGCCCGGTGTTCCTCGGGGCTTGCCGCGCTCCAGCAGGTGCCGAGCGTAGATATTGTTGAACGCTTTCACGACGGGACGCCGCAGTTGGCTCGCAACCCAGCGGCTCTCGGTGGCGCCTTGTTCGATTGGATCGATCCGCCCGTCCCGCTGCTGCGGATAGTAGTTCCCGGTGTCCACCACGACTACGTCGTCGGCCACCCCATCGAACAGATCTCCTGGCAAGCGGGGGATGTTCTTCATGGGGATGGTCACGATGACCACATCTCCTGCGCGGGCCGCCTGCTCGACGGTGACCGGCTTTGCTCCGGTCTCCCGCGCGAGATCGCTCAGAGAAGCGGGTCCCCGGGAGTTGGCGATGCTCACCTCATGACCCGTGGCAGTCAGCCGCCGGGCCAGTGTTCCGCCGATCTGGCCGGCACCGATGATACCAATCTTCATCTCTCCTCCTGAATCAGAGCTTGGTCCCCAGATCCGATGAGCTGCAACCTCAGTCTAATCCACTGGCTTCCGGCGGGCGACGCGATATGATATATTACTTTAGACCAAGGCCGTAACTTGCCTGTTCACAATCACCTTTGTGTCATCGCTTCAGCCCTTCTCTAGGTAGGCCTCAGGCCGATCCTCGAGACTTGAGTTTTGCTTGACTCCCCCGTCGTATCCAGGACCAACATGGAAGCACAGTCTATCCCCGCCTCCGAGGTTTCCGATGCCCAGCCGACGCCTTCGTAACCTGCCGCTCTGGATCGCTTCGATAGCATTCATGAGCTGGGGTTGCTCCTCGGACGACACCTCCCCTGTTGGCCCGAATACCAGCCCTCAGCTCAGCGCTACCGTCGCCACTTACAGAATCCGGGATCTCGGAAGCCTTGGAGGACCCTTCTCGCGTGCCTTCGCCATCAACAACGCCGGCGTGGTGGTAGGCGCCAGCACACTGGGTGCCTACCCCGATACCCGGAGCCATGCCTTCGTGTGGAAGGCCGGTGTGATGAAGGATCTGGGCACCATTGTGGGTGGCAATGAGAGTGGGGCGAACGACATCAATACCGATGGCGTCATAGTCGGCTACAGCCTCAACAGCGCGGGCGACATGCGTGCGGTTCGCTGGGCCGACGGAAAGAAGCGCAGCCTGGGAACATTGGGTGGGCGCAACAGCGAGGCTCGGGCAATCAACGATTTGGGAATCATCGTGGGCTGGAGTGAGACCTCGACCGGTCGGCGGCACGCCTTCCGCTGGGAGAACGGGGTGATGACCGATCTCGGCACTCTTGGGGGAACCAGCTCAGCCGCCGAAGACATCAATCAAGGGGGCGCCATCGTAGGGTCGAGCCGGGTGGCATCAGGTGAGCTCCATGCCTTCAAATGGAGAGCCGGCGCGTTCAAGGACATTGGAACCAATCCCACCGCGCGCAACATGCAGTTCAGCTTTGCCACGGCAATCAACACCAAGGGGCAGATTGCCGGCAGCCTGGGTCCGTGGCTCGATGCCCAGGGCGAGGAGCTCGATTTCCTCGGTGGGTTCCTGTTCTATCAAGACGTGATGATCACCTGCTGCCGGTTCCGCCGTTTCACCACGCACGTGCAGGACATCAACCCGAACGGGATTATCGTGGGCTGGGAAGAGGATATCCGGGGGGCGGAGGACGACGATAACGAAGACCCCTGGATTTATGAGGCAGGCACTACCAGCCGCCTGCCGGAGCTTTCAGAAGGTCATAGCGGGGCCGAGGGGATCAATCTCCGCGGCGATATCGTGGGATACAGCCAGCCCACCTCTTCCACCTTCCACGCGGTGCTCTGGAAGCGACAGTAGAGTAGCCGGAGATATGTTTCCCCCACCGGGAAATGGAACCCGGTGGGCGATGCGTCCGTACGCATTGCCATGACCATATCTCAGGACGACTCATGACTCCCCTTCGCACCAAGCTTTCCTTCCTCGCGGCTGCCGCGCTCGCGGGCCGCCTTTCCGTCAGCCACGTCTCCGCGCAGACCGGGCAACCCGCTTCGTCCCAGGGCATCGATGTGTCCGGCATGGATCGCTCGGTCAAGCCGGGAGACGATTTCTTCGACTACGCCAACGGCACCTGGCTCAAGAACACCGAGATCCCGCCCGACAAGTCCAGCTACGGCGCGGGCGCCATCTTGAACGACCAGACGGATAAGCAGGTGGCGGATCTCATTCAGCAGGTAGCCAAAGGGTCGGCGCCGGCCAACTCGGAGCGGAGCAAGATCGGGCTCTACTACACCACGTTCATGGATACGGCGGCTATTGAGAAGGCCGGGCTCAAGCCGCTCCGCGCCACGCTCGATTCCATATCCGCCATCAGGGATCGCCGGCAGCTGGCCCGGTTTCTCGGCTCGACCCTTCGGGCCGACGTCGATGCGCTCAACAGCACCAACTTCTACACCGAAAATCTGCTCGGCCTCTGGGTGGCTCAGGATCTGGACGACCCGACCCAATATTCGCCCTTCCTGCTCCAGGGCGGTCTCGGCCTGCCCGACCGCAGCTACTACGTGGACACCTCGTCTGCTATGGGCGAGATCCGGTCCAAGTATCAGCAGCACGTTGCCGCTCTGCTCAAACTCGCCGGCGTAGCCGACAACGCAGGCAAGGCCGAGAGGATCGTGCAGCTCGAGAACAAGATCGCCCAGGCCCACTGGACCCGGGAGGCCTCGGGTGATGTGAGCAAGGCAAACAATCACTGGACCCGGGCCGAATTCAGCAGCAAGGCGCCAGGCCTCGATTGGGATGCCTACTTTGCCGAAGCAGCTTTGGACCAGGCGCCCCGATTCACCGTATGGCAGCCCAGCGCGATCACCGGCATTTCCGCGCTAACGGCCAGCGAGCCGATCGAGACCTGGAAGGACTATCTGACCTTCCACGCCATTCAGTCGAGGGTCCCCGTACTTCCCTCGGCGCTTTATCGCCAGACGTTCTCCTTCTTCGGTCCGGTACTGAGCGGGGCCCAGAAGCCGCGCGACCGCTGGAAGCGGGCGGTCGGCGCCACCAACGCCGCACTGGGATACGCGGTCGGGCGAATGTACGTGGCGCGCTACTTCCCGCCCGCCTCCAAAGCGAGAGCGCAGGAGATGGTGAGCAACATCATCGCCGCGTTCCGCGATCGGATCGACAGTCTCGACTGGATGGCCGCGGCCACCAAGCAGGAAGCGAAGGCCAAGCTCACGGTTCTTAAAGTCGGCATAGGTTATCCCGACAAGTGGCCCAGCTACTCCGGTCTGCAGATCGTGAAGGGAGACGCGTACGGCAATCTGGAGCGGTCTCGATTGTATGAGTACCGCCGCTCGCTGGAGAAGCTGGGCAAGCCGGTGGACCGGGACGAGTGGGTGATGACCCCGCAGACTGTCAATGCGGTGAATCTGCCCGCCATGAATGCACTCAACTTTCCCGCCGCCATCCTGCAGCCGCCCTTCTTCGATGCCAAACGTCCACTGGCGATGGACTATGGGGCCATCGGCTCGGTGATCGGCCACGAGGTGAGTCACAGCTTTGACAACCAGGGCGCCCTCTTCGACTCCAAGGGACGCTTGCACAACTGGTGGACCGAGGAGGACTTCAAGCACTTTCAGGCCTCGTCGCAGCAACTGGTCGCCCAGTACAACCAGTACCGTCCCTTTCCCGATCTCGCGGTCAACGGGCAACAGACGCTGGGAGAGAACATTGCCGACGTGGCCGGACTGGCCGCGGCGTACGACGCCTTTCACCGCTCGCTCAAGGGGAAGCCCGCGCCAACGGTACAGAAGTTCTCCGGCGACCAGCAGTTCTTCATCAGTTTTGCCCAGGCCTGGCGGGGCAAGGCCAGAGAGCCCGCTATGCGGAACCAGATCCTGACCGATGGGCACGCTCCCGCGAGGTACCGGGCCAGCACTGTCCGCAACCAGGATCAGTGGTATCAAGCCTTTGATGTGAGGCCCGGGGAGAAGCTCTATTTGGCCGAGAACGATCGGGTAAGAGTTTGGTAGGCTCCTGAGAAAAATCAGGGCATCCGCGCGTCTGAGGTGGAGGCAGACCACCTCTACCTCGACGCCGGAGCTCCGATGGTTTACCCACGCTATGCGGCCCCGCTGATCCTTAGCGCCCTTCTCCTAGCCAGTTGCAGCGGTAGTGACAACGGCCCCACTGCTCCGGAAGACCCGCTAGACCCCGCTCTGCCGGAGCCCCACCCAGCCAATGTGACCCCGGTACTCGATCAGGGCCGGATGGTCTCGGCCCGGATTCCGGTGTCCGGCGGCACGCTGCAGACCACCGGCGCCGACGGTACGCTCTACACGCTCACCATTCCATCCAACGCCTTGCTCGCGGATACCACCATCAGCATGACTCCGTTGACGGGTGTCACCGGGCTGGACCTTCCTGGGGCCCGCTTTCTCGGAGTGCAGTTCGAGCCCGAAGGACTACGCTTCTCCAATGAAGTCACCTTCCGCATCGATCCACCTGAAGGTGCCCACCACTCGGCCGTAGGCTTTGCGGCGCACGGAGACGGGACCGAGATCCATCGTTACCCCTTGATGCCGGACCCCGATCTGCTGGCGATGCCACTGCTCCACTTCACGGTCGGCGGCATAGCCGTCTATAACGGTGACAACCCCAACCTCGGTTCGGCTGCGGACATCATGCCTTCCGATCCCGAGGATCGGCTTTCCTCTCTCCTCGGCGACATCTGGCAGAACGAGCGCAACCGCGCATTACAGGGACTCGACCCTGATCCCGAGCTCGGGGACAAGCTGCAACGGGTTCTCCAGGCGTTCTACAACGAGGTTCTCGAGCCGGCATTCAACACCATGAAAACGGACTGCTCGGCCGCCCAACGGCTGGTTCCCATGGCCATCCGATGGGAGCGTAGAGTGGAGCTGGTCGGATTACATGATGAGTTTGTCCCCCAGGAAGGTGCGGTGCACGACGCGGTGGTCGCGGCGCTGGAAAACTGCTTCAACACCACCAAGGGAAAGTGCCTGGACACCTCGGATCCGGTACAGATGAACGAGGCGGCGATGTACAGCCGGCAACTGGCGCTGTTCGGGGTGGACGATCCGGCGTACAACCATCTGAACCCCGAGCTCCACTGCAGCCTGGGTTGGAGCGGAACCGGCACGAGCACAGCACAGGTTGATAAGAACAGTGGCAGCGGCGTGACCGATATCATCACCACTGATGTACAATGGGTGATCGACAGCGCGAACACCTATCCCGGGGTTCAGACCAGGTACCAGGTCAAACGCGGAACCATCCAGTGGCAGCAAAGTGGTACCGACCAGTTCGGCTGCACCCACAGCGGAGGACCGGAGTCATTCGAGCTGGTGCCGGAGGACGGCGAGATCGTGGTCGATGAGATCAACCACACGTATCAGGCCAGCGGCGTTACGATGCATTTTTCGAAGGCAAGCGTCACCTGCCCTCCGGGACAGCCTTCATATACTGCGGACGTTGCGGTGGCCTATTGGCTCATCACTCCAGTACTGCCGTTCCCCGAGAACGCGACGGAGTTGTCAGGCACATATGAGTATCCCGGATTGAATACCACGTTCGTGTGGGACTTCAAACGCTGAATCCGGGCACCTGAGGGGGAACCTTCGGATCCCCCTCAGGGCCTACCGGAGGACCGCCCTCCTGCCGTATCCTTGAAGGACCCGCAGCAGCAAAGGCCCCATGCAGCTCAGCCGTCTCGCCTACCTCCTCGTTCCGGTCGCCGTGCTGGCCTGTGGGAACTCCACCGCCCCAGCGGAGGACGAGTTCACCATACAGACCACCGGTGAAGAGATCGTGATGAGCAACGCCGCCGACAAGCCGACTTTCTACTTCATCGTGGAGCGGCAGACCGCGGCGTTGCTCGACTTTGTCACTTGCGTTCAGGGCTCTGACTGCAAGAGCGTCGCCCCCGGGAAAACGGTCCGAATTCCCTATCGGCAAATCGCGGGGTACAAGCCCGAACGCAAGGAAGCCATTGTCTATTGGTGGAGGAGTGTGCTCGCGGCCACTGGTCCCCGGGTGGACAAGCTGAGGAGCCAGGTGGTGGAGCTGTACTGAAATGATGAGAGTGCCACAGCCGGAACCGCACCCGCAGCCGTATCCCAACCCGACCAACCCTTCTCGCCGGCCGGAGCCGCCGCCCCGTCCGGAGCCTCAGCCTGACGGCGAGCCGGACTAGCGTCCTACTCCCCTGCTATCTCGCTGTCGTCCAGGTGGAGCTCATGCCTGGCGGTCCGATGGATGATGAACACGATCACCGCCCCAACCAGGAGCACCCCCAGCAGCCAAAGCTCCACCCGTTTCACCTTCCCCAACAGCGCGATGGCGCTCCCGCTCACGACGTAACCGAGGCCGGTAAACACCAGGGCGCCAAGCGTACAGCCGATAGCGTCGATCAGCAGAAACCGGGTAACGCGCAGCCCGTGCAATCCCCAAAACAGCATGCTGGCCGCCTTGGTGCCGTACACAAAGCGCGCCGCCAGCAGTTCCCACGGGCCGAGCCGGTACGCCAGTCGCTCGATCGTAGGACCTACCTTGCGGTACAGCTTTCCTTGCCGGAATCGCGGTCCGCGCAGCCGGCCGAACCCGAACCAGATCGAGTCACCCATGAGACTTCCCAGCACGCCCGCCGCTATGGCGTGAGGGAACGGGAAAATGCCGAGGTGGGCAACCACGCCCGCCAATATCAGGCTGAAGTCGCCTTCGAACGCCGCTCCCAGGAACACCGCCAGTAAGCCATAGCGGATCAGCAGCTCCTGCAGGTGCATCGGATCAGGCGCTGCTTTGAGGGGTTGGGGACGGCTGCTCCGGGGACAGGCCCAAGTGCTTCCGGGCAAGCGCCAGCGCGTCGTCGATGTTGGCGCACAGAAACTCCTCGCCGATCTCGTCCAGCAGCTCCGACCGGCCCAACGCGATAAGGGGCTGAGCATGAACGTCGGACAGCAGCACCAGGGTGCCATCCTTCCGGGTGCGCCGCACTAGATCTCTCAGCGCGTGCATTGCCGTGGAATCGATGGCCGGCACGTTTCGCATGCGGACAATGAGGACCTTGGGCTTCTTGGAGACCTCCGAGAGAGTGTCCTTGAACTTCTCCGCGGCCCCGAAGAAAAACGGGCCGTTGATCTCGTACACCTCGACGCCCTTGGGGACCTGCCGGCGATAGATGGCTCCGGAGACATCCCGGCTGGTCTTCGGGTCCTGGAACTCCTCGGACACCATGGTGACGTTGGTGACCTCCGCCATCCGTTTCATGAACAGGAAGGACGCCAGCACCATCCCTACCCCGATGCCGGTGGTCAGGTCCACCAGTACGGTGAGGAGAAAGGTGGTTAGCATCACGATGGCATCACTCTTGGGTGCGCTGAGCTCGCTCTTGAAGACCTGCCACTCCGCCATCCGGTAAGCCACCCAGAGCACGATCGCCGCGAGGGTCGCCAGCGGGATCAGTCCGGCGAGCCGGCCGAAGAACAGGGTAACGATCAGGAGCGTAAGCGCGTGAACGATGCCGGCCACCGGCGTGCGCCCGCCGCTCTTCACGTTTGTGGCGGTTCGGGCGATCGCGCCGGTGGCGGGGATTCCCCCGAAGAGCGGGGTCACCACGTTGGCCACTCCCTGGGCCACCAGCTCCATGTTCGAGCGGTGGCGCCCGCCGATCATGCCGTCCGCCACCACGGCCGAGAGGAGCGACTCCACCGCGCCCAGCGCCGCGATCGCCAGAGCGGGCACCACCAGCTGGCGCCCTTCGGCCAGGGAAACGCGCGGCAGCGAGATCCGGGGAAACCCGGCGCTGATCTCCCCAAAGCGAGTTCCGATAGTCTCCACCGGGAGATGCAGCAGCTGGTTCAGGACGGTCGTGAGGATCAGCGCCACGAAGGGCGCCGGCACTCGGTGGCTCACCCGGGGCCAGAACCGGAGTATCAGGAGCGTAACGAGAGAGATCCCGACCGCATAGGCATTCACAGTCCGGATGCTGGACAGGTACAGGCCCAGCCGCTCGATGACTTCCGGGGGCGCTGACGTCAGCCGCACTCCCAGCACGTCCCGCAGCTGCTGAACGATGAGAATGACGCCGATGCCGGAGGTGAAGCCGGTGACCACCGGAAAGGGGATGAACTTGATGGCCGCTCCCAGACGGGCCAGCCCGAACCCGATGAGGATTAGCCCGGCGAAGATGGTGGCCACCGTGAGTCCGTCCAGGCCGTATCTTTGGACGATGCCGTAAACCACCACCACGAAAGCTCCGGTGGGTCCGCCGATCTGCACCCGCGATCCGCCCAGCGCCGAGATCAGAAAGCCGGCGATCACGGCGGTGTAGAGGCCGCGCTCGGGGGTCACTCCACTGGCGATGGCAAAGGCTATCGCTAGAGGCAGCGCCACTATCCCGACGATCACCCCCGCAGTGAGGTCGGCCACGAACTGGGCCCGGGTGTAGGTTTGGAGTGTGGTGAAGAGCTTGGGAACGAGCACAGGCTAGAACAGCAACGTTCCCGCCAACCCGAGCAGGAGGAGGAAGCCGCACACATCGGTGAACGTGGTCACGAAGATCGAGGAGGCCACCGCGGGGTCGGCGCCTAGTCGCTCGAGCAGGAGAGGGATGAACGCGCCGGCAAAGCCCGCCACCATCAGATTCCCGCTCATAGCCAGAAAGACTACCACACCGAGCTTTGGGCCTTCGCCGATCAGCGCAGCGACGGTTCCCACCGTGAGCCCCATGACAATCCCGTTGGTGATGCCGACCAGGATCTCCTTGCCCACCACCCGGGCAAACAGGTGCACCGGAATGAGTCCCAGGGCCAGCCGGCGGACGGTAACGGCGAGCGCCTGAGTGCCCGCATTACCTCCCATTCCGGCGATGATCGGCATCCACACCGCGAGGGCCACCGTGCGCTGGATAGTGTGCTGGAACAAATACACCACTCCGCCAGCGAGGAATGCGGTCAGCAGGTTCACCGATAGCCAGGGCAGCCGGCTGCGCACCGCGCTTTCCCAGCCGGCGCCGAGATCTTCGTCAGCAGACACACCGCCGAAGCGGAGCATGTCTTCCGTGGTCTCGGCTTCGACCACGTCAATCACATCGTCGAACGTGACCCGGCCCAGCAGTTGCCGCTGCTCGTTCACCACAGGGACGCTCGGCAGGTTATATCGGGCCATCAACCGGGCGACCTCTTCCTGGTCCAGATCGGGCGTGACGTAGATGTCGGCGTCTTCCATGAAAGACCGAACCGGCCGCTCCGGCCGGCTGATCACCAGGTCCTTGAACGGCAGAAGTCCGACCAGCTTCCGGTCGGCATCTACCACGAACACCTGGTAGAAGTCCTCGACTTCTTCCGATTGGCGGCGGATCTCCTCCAAAGCCTCCCCTGCGGTCGCCGTAACCGGA
>JBJMPB010000055.1:0-3805 GCA_045803455.1 Gemmatimonadales bacterium
AGGATTGCCGCCGACGGACCGGCCAACACCGAGGTGCGCACGTTTGACACCACCACCCCGGGGCTGCTGGCGCTCTCGGGCTGGCTGGCGGAGTGCGGCTGCACGCATGTCGCGATGGAAGCCACTGGCGTCTACTGGAAGCCGGTCTGGCACATCCTCTCTGATGGCGACATTACCCTGATCACAGCGGGCGAGCCATCTTGGATGCGCTGGCCGCCGGCGAGAGCACCCCGGAGACGCTCGCCGGCTTGTTACGCGCCAACGTCCGCGCCTCGCGCGCCCAGGTGACCGAGGCCCTGCACGGCCGGTTGGCCGAGCACCAGCGCCTGCTGTTGCGCGTCCATCTGGGTCAGATCGATGCCATCGAGGCTGCTATCGCGGCGCTCGCAACCAGCGCCTGACGGCCTCTCCTCAAAAGGCCGTAACACATCAACTGATCGGGTTCTCCAGTGTGCGATGGGGCAACCAGACGAATGGCTGACGTGGTCACTCTCTCGGCCCACGGCTTTGACTTGGGGCTGCTGCCCGCGTTGGGCGGCAGCGTCGCCTGGCTGAACTGGACAGGGCCGGACGGCCGAGCGGTCCCGCTCCTGCGTCCGTCGGATGCAGCGGCCATCGCCTCGAACAATCCTTCGCGCCTGGCCTGCTTTCCACTCGTGCCCTTCGCCAACCGGATCGCGGGCAGCCGGTTTTCCTTCGCCGGACGGGAGCACCGGTTGCCGGCCAATCGCCCGCCTGACCCGGTGGCGATCCACGGCTTCGGCTTCCAGGCGCCCTGGATGATCGAGGCAATTGAACAAGACGCGATCCGGCTCACGCACGCGCACCAGGTGCCTGACGCGCCGTTCCGATATCGGGCCGAACAGACGTTCCGTCTCGGACCGGGGCGGGTGCGCATCGAGCTCGCGGTGACCCACGAGGGGACGAACGCGATGCCCTACGGCATCGGCCTGCACCCGTGGCTGCCCCGTTCCCCCGAGACGCGCCTGCAGTTCACGGCGACACACGTTTTCATCCCGGATGAGAGTAAGCTGCCTCGAGAACCGGACGTGGTCGGCCCCGCGCTCGATTTCACCCGAGCTCGCCCCGCCGCCGAGGCTGCGCCATTGGATGCTTGCTTCGCCGGCTGGAATGGCCAAGCCGTCGTCCGATGGCCAGAAGAAAACGGCGGTGTGGCGATCGGCGCCGATGGCGCCTTCTGCGCCCTGCACGTGTTCGTTCCAGACGACCGGCCCGTGCTGTGCGTCGAGCCGGTCTCCCACGTCCCCAACGTCCACAACCGACCGGACTGGGCCGCGTTTGGACCTGTGCGCACGCTTGAGCCGGGCGACACGCTACGGGGTGGGATGACGATCCGGCCTGTTGCGATGTGAACGTGTTGGCGGGTTCCCGCGCTGCGGAGCCGAGCGGGCCCGACTGTGAACTTGGCTGGACCTCGTGCACGAGGAGGACGGAATGGAATGCCTGGTCGACGCGCGATGCCAAGTCGGCGAAAGCCCGGTCTGGGACGCTCAACAGGGCCGGCTCTTCTGGGTCGACGTGCTCGCGCGAACGGTCTTTGCACTCGACACGGGATCGGGTCAGCTCCGCCGCTGGACATTCGATGGCCCGGTCGGAAGCTTGGGCCTGACCCGAACGGGCCGGCTCGTGGTCGCGATCGGTCTGGGCATCTACCTCTTTGATCTGCGCACGGAGGCTCTGTCGCTTCTGGTCAGTCTTGACGACGAGCCCAAAACCAATCGCGTGAACGACGGCAAAGTCGGTCCGGATGGCGCGTTCTGGATCGGAACGATGGACGACCGACCGGTGAAGGAAGCCGTGGCGGCCCTCTACCGCGTCACCGCGGACGGGAAGGCCGAGCGCAAGATCACCGGCCTTGTGGTCTCGAACGGGCTCGCGTGGTCCGCTGACGGGCAGATGATGGTCCACTCGGACTCGCGGGCGTGCTGGATCGACCGCTGGAGCTTCGACCCCGGGACGGGGCACATCTCAGGTCGGACCCGCCTGCGGACGCTCACCAACGAAGAAGGACGGCCGGACGGCGCAGCAACGGACTGCGACGGTGGCTACTGGAGCGCAGGGGTCTCGGCCGGCTGTCTCAACCGCTTCTCGATGGACGGCGCTCTTCTCGACCGCATACCGATGCCGGTCCCTCAGCCAACCATGCCCTGTTTCGGAGGCCCGGACATGCGGACGCTGTTCGTGACGAGCTTGAGCGATGGACAGAGCGAAGAGGTGCGGTCCCGCTACCCGCAATCCGGGGGTGTGTTCCAGACCCGAGTGGATGTGGCCGGCGTGCCGATCGGCCTCTTCAGGGATTGAGGTGCTGACGCCCGGCTCAATGGCTGATGATGACCGCGATTGTGCCCCGCGTTTCGGACGCTGCAGCGACTCGAGCATGGCCGTCCCGCGCAACCGCTGGGCTTCGACGAAAGCCGATCTCGCATGTTCCACCCAGACGGAGGAGACCATGATAAGCTCTTTACAATGGCGCGCTGCAGCACTCCTGGTGTTGGGAGTCATCGCAAGCACGGCACTGCCACCCGCATTGGCGCAGACCTATCCGACCAAACCCGTGCAGTTGGTTGTCGCATTTCCGCCAGGCGGGGTCGGCGACATCGTTGCGCGCGCGGTCTCGGACAAGTTGGCCCGCGCTCTTGGGCAGCCCGTCAACGTCGAGAACCGGCCCGGTTCAGCGGGCCTCATTGGAACCCAGAGCGTGATGCGCGCCGCGCCGGACGGCTACACCCTTCTGGCTGGTCAGACGACGGAAATCGTCGTGAACAGGGCCTTGGGGGCTGAATTGCCTGGCGAGCCGGAAAAGCCCTTGAAGCCAATTGCGCTCTTCGCCGTGATGCCGTTAGTGCTCGCCGTTCCGGCGGGCGCGCCCTATGCAAGCCCCGATGACCTGATCAAAGCCGCCGGCGCATCCCGGCGCGGCTTGTCCTTCGGGTCAGGCGGACCAGGAACGCCCGGGCACCTTGCCGCCGAACTCTTGCGGGCGAGAACCAAGAGCCGGTTCACCCACGTGCCCTTCGATGGCGGCGGCCCTGCGCTCGAAGGCCTTCTCCAACAGCGCGTGGACTTTTACTTTCCCGTGCTGGTGACCGCTATGCCGCAGATCAAGTCCGGTCAGCTGAAGGCGCTCGCCATCACGTCGGGGAAGCGATCCCCGGTCCTGCCGGACGTGCCCACGCTCGCGGAGGCCGGCGTGAAGGATATCGAGGTGACGCATTGGGTTGGGCTATTCGCGCCCGGCGAGACCCCGAGCGACATTGCGGACAAGCTGAACCAGGCTGTCACTCAAGCGCTCTCGGACCCTGAGGTGAAAGAGCGGTTGGCAAGCAGTGGCGCTGAGATCACGCCGATGTCAGCCGAGCAATTCGCCAAGTTCCTGCAGTCAGAAACCGACAAGTACACAACCCTGATCCGAACGGAGTTTTGCTCGAACCTCTGGTATGGGGGGTGTGGCGGGTTTGATTGGAGATGACGGGCCCGCCTCTGAGGCGGATCCCGGGCTGATGTTCGTGCTGCGCTCTGCGGGGCGCAACGGGTGAACTGGGGCCGAGCGCTCGTCAAAGCTTGCGGCCGGCCAGAGCACCCCCTCGGGGGCAGAGGCCTGCAGGCAAGAGCTCAGTGAAGCCGTTGGGTGTTGGACAGCGCTCAGCTGGGATCATGAGCTCGACGGTGCTCCCAGGAAGCTGCGGCAAGCGGAGCATGGTCGCCCCTCGCTGCTGGGCGCAGGCCAAAGCCAATCGAGAATGTTTCACCAAAGCGGAGGTCCCCAACTATGATTAGCAGCTCT
>JBJMPB010000121.1:0-10055 GCA_045803455.1 Gemmatimonadales bacterium
CCCTGGGGTGGTTCAACGATCCGCTCCTTTCCACCGCGTTGACACCTGATTCGGTGGAGCTCGCCGCGACAGTGTTTCATGAAATCGCCCACAACACGCTCTACGTAAAGAGCGCCACCCCCTTCAACGAGAGCTTTGCCCAGCTCGTCGGTTACCGATCGGCCGAGGCGTTCTTCAAGGAACGGGGAGATTCGGCAGGAGCGACGCAGGCGGCCGACCGCTGGCATGACGAGATGGTCCTGGGTGACTACTACGCGGCCCTGGTCAGCCGGCTGGACACGCTCTACGGCACGAAGCCTGATTCTGCTAAGCTGGAGCAGGGCAGGCGGGAGGCAGCCGCGTGGGCCCGCGCTGAGCTCGAGGGGCCGGTCGGTCGCGAGCTCCGCACTTTGCGAGTGGGGCGGCTGTCCGACCGGCCTATCAATAACGCCCGCCTGATCGGGGCACGGATTTATCGCACCCGACTCGACCTGTTTGAGCGATGGTACCAGCAGCACGGCCAGGACATTCGCCGCAGCGTCAGCGCTCTCAAGGAGCTGATGGCTGGAGCAGAGGGTGACAGCGCATACGCCCGCCTGGCGCGGGCGGTGGGAGAACATCATTAACCGGGATCTCATATGAACCAGGACCTCGTTGCGAACCGGCCTCGACTGATTCAGGAGCTCTCCGAGTTTCTGGCTATTCCTAGTGTCAGCGCGCTGCCCGCCCACACGGCCGATTGCCGCCGGGCAGCCGAATGGCTGCAGCAGCAGCTGACCGAGCTGGGGTGCCCTGTGGTACAGATCATCGAGGGGCCGGGCCACCCTGTCATCTGGGCCGAAAGCCCCGAGGTTCCGGGGAGGCCAACCCTCCTCATCTATGGACACTACGACGTGCAGCCGCCGGATCCCCTCGACGAATGGCTGAGTCCGCCGTTCAGCCCCACAATCCGCGACGGAAAGCTCTTCGCCCGGGGCGCGTCGGATGACAAAGGGCAGGTGTACTGCCTGCTGAAGTCCTACCAGGCCGTGCTGGATGCCCAGGGTCGGCCGCCCCTGAATGTGCACTTCATCTTCGAAGGAGAGGAGGAGTGCGGCGGGAAAGTGATCTATGATCTGCTGCACCGGGAGCCCGAGCGAACGCGGGCCGATGCGGCGCTGGTGTGCGACATGTCATTCTACGCCCCGGGTCTGCCTGGGGTTTACACTGCCCTGCGTGGACTCTGCTACGCCGAGATTTCGGTCAGGACTCTGGAGCGAGACCTTCACTCCGGCACTTACGGCGGTGTGGCTCCGAATGCGATAGAGACACTCGCCCGGATCCTGTGCCAGCTCAAGTCGGATTCCGGGGAGATCCGCATCCCCGGACTCTACGAGGCCGTGGTGCCGCCCAGTGACGGCGAGCTCGCCACCTGGAAGCGGCTGCCCTTCGATCGCGAAGGCTTCTTACGAGAGGAGGTTACCGCCAAGGCGCTCACCGGGCTCAAGGACCGCACCGTCTTCGAGCGGGTCTGGGCCCTGCCCACGTTCGAGATCCACGGGATCCGGGGTGGGTTCGTCGGCGAAGGAGCCAAGACCGTCATCCCGGCCCAAGCTACCGCCAAGGTGAGCCTGCGATTGGTCCCCGGGCAGGATTTCGAAGAGGTCGGCCGGGGGCTGGAGCGTGCGGTTCGTGCGGCAGCGCCCGAATGGGCCGAGGTCCGGGTAAACCTGCTGCACGGCGGCAACCCGGTGCAGGTCGACGTGAGCGCTCCGGCGTTCGATGTCATGGATCAGGCCTTCGAATCGGTGGTGGGGAGGAAGGCCGTGCCCGTCAGGGCGGGTGGCTCCATCCCGATCATCCCCGAGCTGGGCCTCACCGGCGCGCCGGTCATCCTGACCGGCATTGGACTGCCGGATGATGGATTGCACTCTCCCAACGAGAAGCTGGATCTGTCGCAGTTGTGGAGCGGGATTGAAATCTTCGGCAGGTTTTTCGAGATGTTCGCCAGATCGGGCGCGGGAAGCGCTACTCCTCGTCCGGTGAGATCCGCTTGATCGGCCCCGAGTAGCGCGCCTCGGTGCGGGCGTGCAGCTCGTCGACCCCGATGAGCGCCCGGACCGACGCAATAACTCCGGCCACCACGTCGTCCGCCCAGTAGGGGTCAGGGCGCTCGCCCGGTGGCAGTCGACCGGCGCAGCTCTCCAGGTAGCGAATAGCCGTCGTGATCCACTCGGTCTGGGCCGAGGCCACCACAGCCCAGGACCCGGTCGATCGGAGCTCCAGCTCCTCCAACTCCTTCAAGTGATGCTCCACGCCCTCTACCACCGGCTTTGACCGAAGCCGGTCGGCTACCAACGACAACACCGTACGGCGCTCGGTTTCCTGCGGCTCCGGCAGAGGGGCGAGGTAGTGTCGCTGATCCGCCACCATCTCTGCCAAGCGGATACATACCGCCCTGATAGGAGGCATCAAGGACCGGGGCGCCTCCCGGGACCAGCTGTCTGCGGCCCGGAGAATCTCCCGGATTCGCTGCTCAGCCTGGTCATCCGGTGAGGGCCGGCGCGTCGAATCAGACATGTTAGGGAGAAAAGCTGATTGGTCCCCCAAAGGCAACGGGGGCGGGCGGGCTATATGAGTGACGATGAAGGCTCGACCGGGACGGCATCAAAGGCCTGGCCGAACCCTTCTATGGCCGCCCGGCGGGCCTCACTCCAGAGGGCACTATCGGTCCGTCCGAGCTCCATCGCAACGCTTGTCATGACAACGTTTTGGATGCCACAGGGAATAATCAGGTCGAAGTAGGACAGGTCGGTATTGATGTTCAAGGCAAAGCCATGGTAGGTCACCCACTGCTTCACGTGGATGCCGATGCTCGCGATTTTCCGCCCTCGGGTCCATACCCCGGTCAGACCAGGGTTGCGTTCCGCGGGAATATTCAGGGCGTCGAGCGCCCGAATCAGGGCGTCTTCCAGAGTGCGGAGATACCAGTGCAGGTCTTCCCGGTGTTCCCGCAGGTCGAGAATGGGATAACCTACCAGCTGTCCGGGGCCATGGAAGGTGGCATCTCCGCCTCGCTCGACCTCGTACTGCTGCACCCCACGGCGATTCAACTCGGCAGCACCGAGCGGCAGGCTTTGGGGCTGGGTTCGGCGCCCCAGCGTAACCACCGGCTCGTGCTCGACGAGGAGCAGCAGATCCTCTGCCAGTTCCCCGGTAACCCGTTGCCCTGCGAGGCTTCGCTGCAGCTCCAGCACTTCGGCATAGGGCCGGGAGCCCAGGTCCTGCACTACCACCCGGCGACTCATGAGCCGGTCGCCAGACGCCTAGTGCGATGCGCGAGGAGTGCCGCGATCAGACCGCTGATGAGTATCAGGCCAAGCAGACCGATGCGGCCGAGCAGCTGGTGGACGGGGATGCAGACCAGCATAAGCAGGACAGTAGCAAAGGAGCAAACAATCGACAGAGCGCCTCGACGGTAGACCGACCCCACGGGCGCCAGCAACCGCCAGGCGGAGAACGCGGCGGCAAGGATCCCGGCGAGCGTTCCAACCACCAGCAGGTAGAACGAAGCATTGAGCTGGGGAGTCTGGCTGCCGGATCGAAGCCAGTCTACGCCGAGAACGATCCCGCTGATGATCGCCAGGCCAACCAACGCGCCGGCTCCAACCCCGCTCACGACGAAAGCGAAAGGACCGCTCACCAGGCCCTCGGCGTTCAGACTAGATGTGGAGCACCCGCCCCATGGAGTCGAGGGCCGCTTCGGCAATCGCTTCGGACAGGGTAGGGTGCGCATGAATGGCCAGATCCACTTCCTCGACGGTGTATTCGTTCTGCCGGGCAACCGCCAATTCGTGGATCATTTCCGAAGCGTGGCTGCCGACGATATGAGCTCCCAGAATCTCGCCGTACTTGCGGTCGCGGATAATCTTCACGAAGCCTTCCGTCTCGTTCGCGGTGCGGGCCCGGCCATTGGCGCTGAAGGGAAACCGCCCTACCTGGTAGTCCAGCTTCCGCTCTTTGGCCTGATCTTCAGTGAGTCCAATGCTGGCCACTTCCGGATGACAGTAAGTCACACTCGGTACGTTGTCGTACATGATCGGCTGCGGATGATGCCCGGCCACCAGCTCGGCCACCACGGTGCCCTCGCGGCTGCCCTTGTGTGCCAGCATGGGCGGACCGGCAACGTCACCGATGGCGTAGACGCCTGCCGCGCTGGTCGCGAGTGTCGCCGGGTTCACCTTGATGAAGCCTCGGTCGGTGAGCTGCACGCCGGCCTCCTTCAGCCCCAGATTCTCGGTGTTGACCGCCCGGCCCGCGGCCATGAGCACCTTCTCCGCTTGGATCGACTCGGTCTTGCCGTTGCTCTCGAGCTCGAGCGTCACCTTATCCTTGGCCACCGTGGCCTTCTTGACCTTAACACCCGCCCGCACCTCGATTCCGCGCTTCTTGTAGCTCTTGGTCAGGGTGTCGGAGGCTTCGGCATCTTCCAGGGGCAGGATCCGCGGAAGCACCTCGATCAAGGTGACCTTGGTACCGAACGCGTTGAAGATGTCGGCGAACTCGCAGCCGACCGCGCCGGCACCCACGATAGCCATGGTGCCGGGGGGCTTCTCCAGGAAGAGCGCTTCGTCCGAGCTGATCACTGAGTTCTTGTCGATCTCGAGTCCGATCTGGGGTATGCCTTTGACCCGGGATCCTGTGGCAATCACCAGTGCTTTCCGGGCCTGATACTCGTCCTTTCCTACTTTCACTGTGCGATTGGGCCCGAGCACGCCGTTGCCCTTGATCACAGCGACCTTGTGCTTCTTCATTAGGAAATCGACGCCCTTGGAGTTCTGCTCCGAAACCCGGCGCGAACGACGCATCGCGACACCATAGTCGGTCTTGACGGGCCCGACCTCGACACCTAATTCCTTAGCATCGTGACTCACGAGGTTGGCGACATAGGCGCTATGCAGCAGCGCCTTGGTGGGGATGCAGCCGATATTGACGCATACCCCGCCAAGCTTGTCTCGCTCGATGACGGCCGTAGCAAGGCCCAGCTGCGCCGACCGGATGGCGCAGACATAGCCTGCTGGTCCGCCGCCAACAATGATCACGTCGTACGAGTTTGCCACAGACTCCCTCTTCGGTTAGAAAAAGCGTGAACGCTGAGGGTGAACAGTAAACCGGGTGTCCAGACCCCAGGCCCCGTTCACCGTTGACCATTGCCGTTCACGCTTACCACACTAACGCCAGCGGATTTTCCAGCATCCCCTTGAGGGTCTGAAGGAACTGCGCACCCGTGGCCCCATCGATCACCCGGTGATCGCACGACATGGTGATACGCATGCGCCGGCGGAGCGCCACCTGCTCCTCTTCGGCCACCGGCTTTCGCACGATCCGGCCCACTGCCAGGATGCCCGCCTCCGGCGGATTGATCACCGCGGTGAACTCGTCGATGTCGAGCATACCCAGATTTGAGACGGAGAAAGTACCTCCGGTGTATTCCTCAGGCTTCAGGCGCCGCTCACGTGCCCGGCCGGCCAAGTCCCGCGTTTCCGCGGCAATTTCGCGCAATCCCTTCTGATCGGCGTGCCGGATCACCGGCGTGATCAATCCTTCCTCGACCGCTACGGCCATGCTCACGTGCACTTCGTTCCAGTAGCGGATGTGGTCCTCCTGCCACCAGGCATTGCATGCCGGGTGCTGCCGGAGAGCCATGGCTACCGACTTGATGATGATGTCGTTGAACGAAACCTTGACCTGCTGCCCCGCTTCTGCGCTGCCGCGCTGCCCGGCCGATAAAGCTTCCCTCGAGTCCCAAAGCCGTTCCATGTCCACTTCGCTGGTCAGGTAGAACGTCGGGATGGGCCCAATGGATTGCGCCAGACGCCGGGCGATAGTCTTTCGAATCTGGGTGAGGGGGACGTCGGTGTATGGCGTAGCCTGAGCGGCAGCGGGAAAGCGGGGAAGCGGGGAAGCCGGTGTTCTTTGAAGCGTCGAGCGCTCCGTGGCAACGGTGGCGCTATCGAGGTCGCGTGCAACCACGCGTCCTTCCGGTCCGGATCCGGTCACCGTGCCGAGATCAAGTCCACGCTCCGCTGCCATTCGTCTGGCGAGCGGGGACGCTTTTACCCGGCTACTAGACTGCGCTGGAACGCCTACTGCAGGTGGTCTGCCCTGAACGGGCGAGGCAACACCCTCAGTGGCTGCTCCTGCGGGGGGAGCCGGAGGCATGGAGCTGGGTTGATTCCGGTTTGGAGCCGGCTGTGTCCCCTGGGCTTCCCGCCCCTTGGCTGTGTTGGGACCTGGTGCCGGGCGCTTCCCACCATCCTCGTCTTCCCGCTTCCCGGCCTCTCCGCCTCCCCGTTTCCCCGCTTCCCCGCCATCCTCTCCCGGCTCCCCGATCACCGCCACGGGCTCGGACACCGGGACCGTAGCACCGGCCTCGACGATGTGCTTGAGCAGCGTTCCGCCGGCCCGGGCCACCAGCTCCATTACCGCCTTGTCGGTCTCGACCTCAGCGAGAACATCGCCGACGGTAACCGGCTCGCCCTCCTGCTTTTTCCACTCGACCAGACGACCCTCTTCCATGGTGGGAGAGAGCGCCTCCATGACGACCTTTGTGGCCATTGATTACTCCCGGTACAACACCTGGTTGACCGCAGCCACAACCTTGGCCGGATCCGCTTTGGCCGCCCGCTCCAGTTGCTTGTTATACGGCATGGGAACGTCGGCGCCGGTCACCCGGAGAATGGGCGCGTCGAGCTCGTCGAAGGCATCACGCTGAATCGTGTCCACCACCTGAGCACCGATGCCGGCGAAGGGCCAGCCTTCTTCCACCACGACGCAGCGGTGAGTCTTGGCCACCGAGTTCAAGACCGATTCCCGGTCCAACGGTCTGATGGTACGCAGGTCAATGACCTCGGCGTTGACGCCGTCTGCCGCGAGCTGGTCGGCCGCCTTCAGAGTGACACTTACCGACTTGGAATGGCAGATAAGTGTGACGTCTGCCCCTTCGCGCTTGATGTCAGCCTGGCCGATGGGCACGATGTGCTCTCCCTCAGGCACTTCGCCCTTGGTGTTGTATAGCATCTCGCCTTCGATGAACACCACAGGATCATCGTCCCGAATGGCGCTCTTGAGCAGTCCCTTGGCATCCGCCGGCGTCGCGGGCATTACTACTTTGAGCCCCGGCACATGGGCATACCAGCTCTCGAATGCCTGGGAATGCTGCGCAGCCAGCTGAAGCGCCGCTCCTCCGGGACCACGGAAAACCGCGGGCACTCCCACCTGACCGTTGGACATGTAGCGCATCTTGGCGGCGGAGTTGACCAACTGATCCACGGCCAGGAGCGCGAAATTCCAGGTCATGAACTCGATGACCGGCCGGAGCCCCACCATGGCAGCGCCAACACCGACCCCGGCGAACCCCAGCTCGGTGATCGGGGTATCGACTATTCGGTTGGGCCCGAATTCATCGAGCAGCCCACGGCTGACCTTGTATGCGCCTTGGTAGACCCCGACCTCCTCGCCCATGAGGAAGACCGAGTCGTCCCGCTGCATCTCCTCCCGGAGAGCCTGATTGAGCGCGTCGCGATAGGTAATGATGGCCATGATAGTTGAACGGTAAACGGTAAATTGAGAACGGGCTGGGAGCTCCCGTTCACTATTCACTGTTCACTGTTTAGGCTGTTCTCCTCCGCGTAAACATCGGTATACAACTCATCCGGGTCGGGATCAGGTGCCTGGTCGGCGAACTGATAGGCATCGTCCACCTCTTCCAGCACCGCTTTGTCCATGGCCCGAACGCCAGGCTCGTCCATGAGGCCGTCCTCGATCAGCCGGTGGGACCAGACCGTAATGGGATCGCGCTTGCGCTGATCTTCCACTTCCTCACGCGTGCGGTAGTGGCCGTGGATCGGGTCCGACATGGAATGGCCCATGAACCGGTAGGTGCGAACCTCCAGCAGGGTCGGATGCTTCTCGGTCCGGGCGCGCTGCACCGCGCGCTCCATGGCCGCGTTCATGGTGAGCACATCCTGCCCGTCCACCACCTCGTTGGCCATGTCATAGGAGCAGGCCCGCTCGGAGATGTCATAGAGGGCGCTGGCCCGCTCGAGGGCCGTTCCCATGCCATAGCGATTGTTCTCGCAGAGATAGATGGCGGGGAGCTTCCACAGCGCGGCCATGTTGAGCGCTTCGTGGAAGGCACCGTTGTTCACTGCAGCCTCGCCGAAGTAGCAGACCGCCACCTGAGAGGTGTTGCGGTACTTGGCTGCGAATGCCATGCCCGTAGCGAGCGGGATGTGGCCTCCCACGATCCCGTGTCCGCCGAGAAACCCGAGCGAGGCATCGAACAGGTGCATCGACCCGCCCTTCCCGCCGGAGCACCCGTCGGCCTTGCCGAACAGCTCAGCCATCACTGCACGGGCGGAGATTCCTCGTGCCAGCGCGTGCCCATGCTCGCGATAGGAGCAGGTGATGTAGTCGTCGGGGCCCAGCGCCGCGAGGCTGCCGACCGCGACAGCTTCCTGTCCGATGTAGAGATGGCAGAACCCGCCGATCTTACCCAGGCTGTAGGCTTCACCCGCCTTCTCCTCGAAGCGGCGAATCAGCATCATCTCGCGGAGCCAGCGCCGGTACTCGTCCGCTCGAGCGGGGTCGAGTCCCTTGGATCGGGCCTTCGGGCGGGCTGCGGTAGACTCAGCCACTCTGGATCTCGCTTACAACGGAGAGATCCTTCGTGGTCGAGCCTGCGGCCCGCGCCTGTTCCCAAGCATGGTAGGAGGAGCGGGTCAGCGGACTGGATTGCACGTGAGTAAAGCCAAGGCCAAGGCCGATGTCTCTCAGCTCATCGAACTCCGCTGGGGTGTAGTACCGCGCGACCGGTAGATGACTTGCAGAGGGGCGCAGGTACTGTCCCAGGGTCAGGATGTTGACGTCGCTGCGACGAAGGTCCCGCATGCATACGACGACCTCATCCCACTCCTCACCCATTCCCAGGATGATGCCGGACTTGGTGAGGCCGTCCGGCCGCATCTGTCTCGCGCGAGCCAGCAGCTCCAGCGCCCGGGCGTAGCGGCCTCCGGGCCGGGCGAGTCGATACAGTCGCTCAGCGGTTTCCAGATTGTGATTCAGAATATCGGGCCGGGCCTTCATCACAAGCGCAAGCGCGCGCTCGGAACCCTTGAAGTCAGGAATCAACACCTCGACTGTGGTGTCGGGCAGCCGCCGGCGGATTTCGGTGATACAGCCGGCGAATGCTTCCGCTCCGCCGTTAGGCAGATCATCGCGGTCCACCGACGTAATCACTACATGCTGAAGCTCCATTCGGGCGACGGCTTCAGCCAGCCGAACCGGTTCCAGCGGATCGAAGGCCTTCGGAGTTCCATGGGAAACCGCGCAGTAGGTGCAGTTTCTGGTGCACACATCGCCCAGGATCATGAAGGTTGCTGCCTTGTGCTCCCAGCAGTCGCCCACGTTGGGGCATCGGGCTTCCTCGCACACCGTATGGAGCTCCAACTCACGCATGAGATTCTTGATGTGTGCGTAGTTGGGCCCACCGGGAGCCCTGACCTTGACCCAGCTCGGCTTGCGCACCGGATTGACGTGTGCAGCGCCGTGTGTGCCTGAGGGTAAAGGAATTCGAGTCAGTTGGACCAGAGGAACCGCCACATCATCTCCTTTATGTGCCGAAGCCGCGCCACAGGAAGCTAGTCTAGAGTTGTGGCTCGGAGCTACCCACGGCAGGCCTTCAAAAGCTTTTGGGCGTCTTCCTTAACGTCTGCTGAGGCTTTCTCTTCCACCTCCGTAGGTCCGCGCTGGGTGGTGTACTCCGCAATGGTATGACTTATCACGTCGATGCTGGTCTGGCCGCCGGCGTTGGCGCCGACCTCGACTTCCATGCGGTTGATGAGCCGGCGAAACTGCACGTCGGATCGACGGGCCTCGAGATCGTACTTTTGAGCCGTGATCCGGTGCTCTGCCACGTCGAGGGAGCGCTGCTTGTAGTCCAGGGTTGGCAGCTGACGCCTGACACACTCGAACGCAGCATCCGGTGCGGAGGAGGTCTGGACGCTATCAGGCGCCGCGTAGTGCTGGCTACAGGC
>JBJMPB010000145.1:0-3968 GCA_045803455.1 Gemmatimonadales bacterium
GGACAAGAGCGCCAAGCAGGTCCGCCGCGTCGCCTAACTCACGCGTATCTTGAGCGAACCAGAGGCTCGGCCCGGCGCCGGGCCTTTTTGCGTCAGGAACCTGATGTCCTCGCAAATCACGATGGCGCTCCCTGCGACAATCACGCCCCGGGTTGTGCGATGCAGCATTGCGGGTGGCATGCCGCTGTTGCAGCCCCTATTAGTCTTTCCTCCTCCCTAGATTGGGCTCTCTCGGGGCGGCCTGTTTCGCGCAGGTCTATCGAAAGCCACCCCTGCTACGGGCCCGAGGTGAAGGTCACCGCTGGCTCACGTTCAGACAACGGTCTAATTTCAAGGGTGAACACGAGTGATATAACTTAGGTGAACGCGGCTGTACTCACGGGATTTTATCTGGGCCTTGGAGCGTGTGGGCCTTGGAGAATGTGGGCCTTGGAGAGTGATGTGGATCCGCCGACTGACTTCAGGTCTGGGTCGATCAGCGTGGACTGGGTCACGCCCGGTGCTCTGCGCAATCACTTGCTGCTGGCCCTTTCAACCCAAGACTTCAACCTACTTAAGTCGCAGCTTGAGCGCGTTCCTCTGCCTGTGGGAACCCGCTTGGTCGAGCCGCACACGCCCATCGAGCACGTCTACTTCTTGGAAGAGGGCATCGCCTCCGTCGTCGCCACCACGCCTCAGGGCCGTCGCATTGAGGCCGGGATCATCGGGCGGGAGGGCCTGTCAGGCATCCCGGTCCTCTTGGGGCTGGATCGCACACCGCACGAGTGCTTTGTCCAGACCGCGGGTGAGGGCTTGCGGATCGGGGCCGATGACCTTCGGCGCGCGATGGCGGCCAGTCCATCCCTGCACCAACACCTGATCTGGTTCGTGCAGGCGTTCATGATCCAGATGGGTCAGACGGCACTATCAAATGGCTGCTACCCCCTTGAGCAGCGTCTCGCGCGCTGGCTGCTGATGTGCCACGACCGGGTGGCCGGGGATGACCTCTCCACCACCCATGAGTTCCTGTCCCTGATGTTGGGCGTGCGCCGGGCGGGGGTGACCGGAGCCCTTCAAGCTCTTGAGGACCGTGGGACGATTTCGACTAAGTGGAGGCGGGTCACGATCCAGAACCGGGCGAAGTTAGAAGAGGTAGCGGGCGACAGCTATGGCGTGCCCGAAGCCGAATACGCCCGTCTCATCGGCTGCACTCCAGATAGCATCGGCTCTGGCCTCGTTGTGCAGGAGCCTGCCCGGTTGGATGGATCAGCAAAACCACCGGATCTCCCGTCGCGGCTGTCTGCGGTGCTCGATGCCATAATCGATGCGCAGCGTGCCGACTTCGGCAACATCCAATTGTATGACGGCAAAACGGGGACCCTGGCGATTGTCGCGCACCGTGGGTTCAGCCAGGAGTTCCTGGACTACTTTGCAACGGTGGATGCCCACGACACATCGGCCTGCGGGCAGGCGCTGAAGAGCCGCGCTCGCATCATCATCGAAGATGTCACGACCGATCCGAGCTACACGCCACACCGGGCCATCGCTGCCGCGGCGGGGTATCGTGCCGTCCAGTCCACGCCTTTGATTAACCCCCGCACCGGGGCTCCGGTCGGGATGCTCTCAACCCATTTTCGCGGTCACCACCGGCCATCCGACCGGGATCTGTCTCGAACAGACTGCTATGCCCAGCAGGTGGTTGACGTGATTGCCTTCGGCCTCGCCGCACCGCGGCAATAGCCGGTTTGGGGACAGGCCACGAACGTGGGGACGGTGGACGGGCGTGACGAACAGGCGAGTGCAATGGCGTTCATCCAGTCAGAGGAGGACTCGCAGCCGTGAACCCTGGCCACTTGGGCTGGTCCATACGGTGCCCGGATCACGAATGGGGGCCGATCCGGCTCTCGGCTCTGCCGTGTTGGGTGGTGGTGTCCAGCAGCATGTTCACCCCACCCACAAGCGTCCCTGTGGCGTCGTGCAGCGGTGTCGGAAATGGCATCACAGAAACCCGTGTGCCGTCTGGCCGCTCGGCAATTTTCTCCGTGCCCCGGATCAGTCGATCCTCTTTCAGCGCGATGGCCATCGGGCACTGATCGTGCGGCAGCGGCGTGCCATCCGGCTGATACAAGCGCCACGTGACACACCACTGGTCTTCGCCGATTACAGGGCGGCGGCCCGCCAGCGCCACAGCCGCTTCATTGTAGAAGGTGATCCGCCCCGCAGCGTCAGTCATGTAAATTGCTGCGGGTAGGGCCTCAATCAGGGTGCGGAACCGCTCCTCAGATTGGCCCAGGGCCTTGCCGTGTTCCTCAAGCAACCACTCAAAATCCTGCTCTACCCGTTGCTGAGCAAGACAGGCTGCGGCTGTGTGTGAATGCGCGGGGGCGTGCGGCTGAGCGGAGTGATGAGAGCGCGGCAGCGCCCCGCCTTTCAGGGTCCCAGGGAGTGTGTCTCTGAACGGTACGGTCAGAAGCACGTCCTCACTCTCAGCCCGGATGAGGAAGGATCGGTCTGACACGTCCTCGTCGCACAGGATGCCGTGCGCCACGAGGTACCGTGCACTCGCGACGGCCTCGGCGCGGGCGCCCTCCAGGTCGGCAAACTCCTGCCCCTCTGGATCTTCGCGGACCTCCCGCCCGTGCAGCACATCAAGATAGAAGCGTGGCATTGGACTCAGGCCCCTGGCCTAGCTGCAGGTGATCGCTTGCGCGACCCTGGGTCTTTCGCGCCCTTTTTAAGCATTCTGCGCTTTATTCGACTGCGCCGTTTTAAGTAGCTGGATATCTGCATAAATTTGCAAGAAGACAAATCATCACATCAGTCCTCTCAGAGAGTAAAGCTAAGGCTGATGATGATCAAAGCGTGGCAGGCACGCGGCATAAGCCTGGCTTTTAGTTTGGTTGCCCCGCCTTGCGCCTCATCTGGACCATCCGAACACAATCCATGGGCTGCACTTTGCGGTGGCGATCCCGTTCGCCGGCGCCTGTCATGCATCCCCGCGTCGGCGTCGGCGTCGGCGTCGAGCACCGCAAGCCGGCTGAGTCCGGTTGCGGTTGTCTGGGCGGCTCCCATGGAGGACCCGCCCAATGTCTACCGGTCAGCGCCCCACGGCGGCGCCGACCTGGACGATCCGCTCCGTCTCGGTTCGCACCCGTGACGGACCCGAGCGGCTCGACCAAGCCTACCGCCGCCTGCTCAGCCATACCAAGGTTCCACCGCCGGCCAGCCCAGATGATCCCTTCACCAGGCTCATGCCGGACCGCGTCCCTGATTCCAGGAGATGACCCATGCGCGCCGCCATCTATGCTCGGGTTTCGACCGAGCGCCAGGAACGGCAACAGACCATCGACAGCCAGCTCACAGCTCTGCGAGATTGGGCCCGCGCCCAGACCCATGTCCTCGCCGAGGTGCACGTCTTTCGGGATGAGGGCTACAGTGGTTCCCGTCTGGACCGGCCCGGCCTGGACGGCTTGCGGGATGCCGTTCGCGATGCCGCCATTGACGTAGTGGCGGTGTTCAGCCCTGACCGCCTCGCCCGCAAGTACGCCTACCAGGTTTTGCTGCTGGAGGAATTCCGGCGCGCCGGCTGCGAGGTGGTCTTTCTGCACCACCCCATCTCCGACGATCCCAACGATCAGCTCCTGCTGCAGATCCAGGGGGCCATCGCCGAGTACGAGCGCGCGGTGCTGGCCGAGCGGTTTCGGCGCGGCAAGCTCCAGAAGGCCCGAGATGGCCACATCATCAGCGCCAAAGCTTCTTATGGATACAGATACGAACCACGGCGCGATGTCGTTCCCGCCCGGCTCGTCATCGATGAAGCCGAGGCCGACATGGTGCGCCAGCTCTATACCTGGGTTGTCGAGGAGGGACTGACGATCCGACAATGCATGAAGCGGCTGAATGCGGGCCCCTGGGTCACCCGGTCAGGACGCCGCCAGTGGTCGGCCTCGGTGGTCCATCATATCCTGTCCGACCCCATCTACACCGGC
>JBJMPB010000208.1:0-5716 GCA_045803455.1 Gemmatimonadales bacterium
AGGATTCATGCGCGCCCGGTGCACTCCTCTCCTTCTCTTGGCTGGAGCCCTGACCACGCTGGGCTGCGGCGGAGATGATGGCGGCAATAACGGACCACCGGCGTCGACGATCAGCATTGCTAAAATCGCTGGTGATGAACAACAGGGGGTGGTGGGGCAGGTGCTGCTCGAGCCGCTGGTGGTGACGGTCACCGATGGTGACGTCGCTAGCGTGGGTAGCACCGTTACCTGGTCGGCCACCGGAGGTGGCAGCGTGGACCCGGCGTCCGATGTGACCGATGCGAGCGGGAACGCCAGCACCACCTGGACCCTGGGCACCACATCGGGCCCGCAGACCGCTCGAGCCACCCTCAGCGGCGCCATTGGCTCGCCCCTCACCTTTACCGCCGTTGCCTCCCCAGGTGATGCCGCCTCGCTTGAGGAAGCTGGAGGCAACGACCAATCAGCCACCGTGGGCACCGCGTTCGCCGAGCCGGTGCAGGTCAAGGTGACCGACGAGTTCGGCAATGGCGTACCCGATGTGCTTGTGGGCTGGACTGCTACCGGGGGCACCGTCTCTGCGGCATCGGTCCCATCCGATGCCGCAGGGATCTCGTCGGTCAACGCCACCGCCGGCGCTGCCCCGGGTGCTATGGCTATCCTGGCGACCGCCGAAGGCCTGAGTGGGTCCCCAGTTACCTTCTCGGCGACGGTGAGCGCGGCACCACCGCCAAGCGCAAACGTCAGCGTGGTGAATTCCGAGTTCCAGCCCTCCGCCCTGACGATCAGCGCCGGAACTACAGTGACCTGGACCTGGCCGGCTGGCTCGACCAATCACAACGTGGTGCCGGTAGGAACCGAGCCGGCAAGCAGCGGCAATCCGGCCAATGGCCCAAAGACCTATCAATTCACGTTCAACACGCCGGGCACCTATGTGTATTTCTGCACAGTGCACGGCTCACCGGCCGGCGGGATGAGGGGAACCGTCACCGTTCAGTAGCGCCGGGGCTCAACAGCCTCCGCGCACTACAGCCTCCAGGTAACGCTCCGCCTCTTCCTGGATCCGGGCGGAGTTCCAACCGAGCTCCTCGGCCATGAGCTCGGCCACCCGGTGCGCCACCGAAGCACCGTGCTCCGGGTGCTCGTAGTACAGGTGAAACCGGCGCACTAAAACATCTTCCACTGTCTGGGCCAGCTCGCGTCGCACCGCGTGGATCACTTCGGCTTCGATCGCCGGGTGCGGCTCCAACAACGGCCGGAGCAGTCGCCGGTCGGCGCCCGCCAGATTGAAGATGCCGGCAGCCTCCGTTCCATAGTGGCGCAGCAGATGATCCACGCTCGCGGGCGGGATGCCCAGGTCCAATCCCCGGTCACGAAACTGACTGAGATCGGCGGCCTCTCCTCCGGGGAGCGGGTCCTCGTCGGTGCGGGCCTCCCCGTGACGCTGTCGTCCATCCCGGTGGCGTAGCTCCCGCATGGCCAGATCCACCACTTCGGCCGCCATGGCGCGGTACGTTGTAAGCTTGCCGCCCACCACGGTCAGCATTCCACCCGACCCCTGAACCAGGGCATGCTCCCGCGAGCGACTCGACGCCGATCGGCCCTGGTCGGCGAGGAGGGGCCGCAACCCTGCCCAGGTCGCGCGCACGTCTTCCACGCTCAGCCGAGCGCTGGGAAAACGGGCATTGGCCGAGCGCAGCAGATAAACGATGTCGTCGGCGCTCACGCTCAGCTGGTCTGGTGGTTCGTCGGTATCGCTGTCGGTAGTACCGATGTAGGACAGGTTGCCCCAGGGAAGCACGAACATCACCCGCCCATCGATAGGACTGGTAAAGGCAATGGCTTCCCGGTGGTCGAGCCGGGAGCGGTCCACCAGGACGTGAACGCCCTTGGTAGGCTGCAGCAGCGGCTCCGCGCCCGCATCTTCCAGCCGGCGCACCCGATCGGCCCAGGGACCGGTGGCATTGATCACCACACTCGCCCGAACGACTCCGCGCTCGCCCGTCAGCCGATCTTCCAGCCGGGCGCCCACCACCCGTCCGGCGGTTCGGTCCAGTCCGGTGACGGCGATATAGTTGGCGACCAGCGCCCCATGGTGAGCGGCCGAGCGGGCCGTGGCGATCACCAGGCGGGCATCGTCGCACTGGGCATCGTAGTAGCGGGCGCCACCCAACAAGCCGCGGTCGCGCAGCATCGGTTCGGCCTCCAACATGCCGCGCTTGCCCAGTAACCGATGGGGCCTCACATTCCGAAACAGTGCCAGGATATCATAGAGCAGCATACCGGCTGCGAGCTGCCAACGGGAAATCCGGTCGCCCTCATGAACCGGAAACACAAAGGGCAGGGGCCAAACCAGATGCGGTGCGATGCGCCGTAGGATCCGGCGCTCCCGGTTTGCCTCCAGCACCAATCCGAATTCACCCTGTTCCAGATAGCGCAATCCACCATGAATCAGGCGGCTCGAGCGTGAGCTGGTCCCCGATCCGAGATCGTTCTGCTCGACCAGTATGGTCCGCAGGCCCCGCATCGCCGCGTCTCGAGCTATACCCGCCCCGTTAATGCCACCCCCTATAACCAGGAGATCCGCCGGGTGAGCCGACAACTGCTCCAGCGAGGCACGCTCCACGGATCGCCGCGAATGCGACCAAGTACCTGGTTTCTCTGGCATGCTCATCGCATACCTCGTGGTGGTCGCGTGGTTGACCTGGGCTGTGGCGAGGGCCGGCACAGTATTGCCGCCGCTGAGCTGGGTTGCCAGGTGGTGGGGATCGATCGGGACCCCGTTACGCTGGCAGTGGCGCGACGGCAGGCCGCTGCAGCCGGCTTAACTGTGCGATGGCTGGAGCTGGACCTCGAGGGCGAATGGCCGGCGCTCGGGGTTTTTGATGCAGTTCTGGTATTCAATTATCTTGACCGGGCCAACATGCCGCGAATTCTCCAGCTGGTCGCGCCCGGCGGCCTGCTCATCATGGAAACATTTCTCGAGGCGCAGCGTGAGGCGGGCTGGGGCCCGACCTCGAGCGCCCATCTGCTGCGCCCTGGTGAGCTGGCCCGCTTGGTAGCCCCACTTACGGTTCTGTACGGGCGTGAAGCCCTGGAAACCGTCGATTCCGAGCATTGGCGCGCGGTTGCGAGTGTGGTGGCCAGAAACAGTAAGCGGTAAGCCCGAAATTTATAATCGACTCCTCCTTTGCGCGGGACAATATGGCTGAAACCAACGGCGGCCGGCGAGTCGCGGTTGTCGCGGGCGTCCGAACTCCATTCGCCAAGAGCGGCACCCTCTTCCGGGACGTGAGCGCCGTCGCCCTGGCTCGCCACGCCGCACGGGAGCTGCTCTATCGCAGCGAGGTGGACGGCCGCGAGGTGGATGAGGTCGTGTTCAGCCAGGTAGTCCCCTCTGTCCTCACGCCGAATGTGGCTCGCGAGGTCAGCCTCCTGCCCCAGCTTCCCCCCAGCATTCCGGCCTATACCATCAACCGGGCCTGCGCCTCGGCGGCTCAGGCTATCAACAACGCGGCCGACCAGATCCGGTTGGGACACGCCGACGTGGTGCTGGCCGGCGGTGTGGAATCGTTATCGGACCTGCCGATCCTCCATTCCCGCCGGTTCAGCCGGGTACTGGTCGAGGCAAGCAAGGCCAAGAGCCTGGGCGGCCGGTTGGCCTCTGTGGGACAGGTGCGCCCACGTGACCTGATCCCGGTTACACCGGCCATCGCGGAGCCTTCTACCGGCGAGACCATGGGGCAGTCGGCGGAGAAGATGGCGAAGGAAAACGGGATTGGCCGAGAGGAGCAGGACCGAATCGCCTACATGAGCCATCAACGGGCGAGCGCAGCCACCGCCGATGGTCGCCTACCGGCAGAGATAGCTCCCTGGTTTTTCGGGAAGGAAATGGATCAGGTCGCTCGAGAGGACAACGGGATCCGGGCGGACACGTCGCTCGAAGCGCTGGCCAAGCTCAAGCCGGTGTTCGACCGAAAGTACGGCAGCGTGACCGCCGGCAACTCGTCGCCGCTGACCGACGGCGCCGCGGCCGTTCTCCTGATGGGTGAGGACACCGCGCGAGCGCTGGGCCACGAGCCGCTGGCGTACATCCGTAGCTATGCGGTTGCGGCGGTAGATCCGGGGTGGCAGTTGCTCATGGGCCCGGTGTACGCCGTGCCCAAGGCGCTGGAGCGGGCCGGGCTCAGCTGGAAGGATCTCGGGCTGGTCGAGATTCACGAGGCCTTTGCCGCCCAGGTCCTTTCCAACGTGCAGGCCTGGGGTTCCCAGGCCTGGGCCGATCGGCTGGGGCTATCCGGCCCGGTGGGTGAGGTGGACTGGGAGCGGACCAACGTGTCCGGCGGCTCTATTGCAATCGGGCATCCCTTCGGCGCAACCGGTGCCCGGCTGGTCACCACCCTGGCCAATGAGATGCGCCGGCGCGATGTGCAGTTCGGACTGATCTCGATCTGCGCTCAGGGTGGGATGGGGTATGCCATGGTGTTGGAGAGGGTGTGAGCGCCTTCACTACCCAGAACGAAAACGGCATCGCCGTCATCACGTTTAACCTGCCTGGCGAGCCGGTCAACAAGCTCACCGCGGCGGTCAGGGTCGAGATCGAGGCCCTGCTGATTCGCCTCCGCGATGATTCCAGCACCCGCGCGGTCGTTGTGATCTCGGGAAAGCCCGACAGCTTCATCGCCGGTGCCGATATCGAGGAGTTCACCGCCCTCACCAGCCAGGATGCGGCTGAGCGGTTGAGCTTCGAGGGCCAGGAGACGGTGAGCCGGGTCGAGACCTCCCACAAGCCGATCGTTGCCGCCATCCACGGCGCCTGCCTCGGCGGCGCGCTCGAGCTCGCCCTCGCGTGCGACCTGCGCGTGATGGCCGCCGACGCGGTGGCCGGCCTGCCCGAGACCCGGATCGGGCTGATCCCCGACCTGGGCGGCTGCTCGCGGCTGCCGCAGCTGGTCGGGCTCGGGCGCGCGAAGGAGCTGATCCTGACGGGACGGGTCGTCGGCGCGGAGGAGGCGGAGCGCATCGGGCTCGTGAACCGGGTGGCGCCGGCCGCGGAGCTCGACGCCGCGGTGGACGCGCTCGTGGCGGAGCTGCTGGCCTGCGCGCCCGTGGCCGTCGGACTCGCGAAGCGGGCGCTGGACGCCTCCGCCCGGCCGGCGCTCTCGGCCACGCTGGCGCTCGAGCTGGTCGCCCAGGACCGCTGCGCGCGTACGGCGGACTTCGCGGAGGGCGCGCGGGCCGCCGCCGAGCGGCGCGCCCCGGCCTTCACCGGCGCGTGACTGGGCCCGTCGTCGTGCTCGCCGGCGGGACCGGCGGCGCCAAGCTCGCGCGCGGCATGCTGGACGTCGTGGGCGAGGACCTCGTCGTCATCGCGAACACGGGCGACGACGTGGAGATCCACGGCGGCTACGTGTCGCCCGACCCCGACCTGGTCACGTTCTGGCTCGCCGACCGCATCGACGAGCGCGGCTGGGGCCTGCGCGACGACACCTTCGCGGTCATGGACGGACTACGCGAGCTCGGGGAGGAGGTGTGGTTCGCGCTCGGCGACCGCGACCTGGCGGTCTGCCTGTGGCGGGCGCAGCGCCTGGCGGCCGGCGCCCGGCCGACGGAGGTGGCCGACGCGCTGCGCCGCGGGCTGGGCGTACCGGCGCGCGTGCTGCCGATGGCCGACGCGCCCGTGCGCACGTGGGTGCAGGCGCGCGGCGCCTGGCACGCCTTCCAGGAGTTCATGATC
>JBJMPB010000226.1:0-6178 GCA_045803455.1 Gemmatimonadales bacterium
CCGCAAGGCTGACGCTGAACTTCCGCTGCAGATCCTGGATCTCAGCCGTGCGAGCAGCATCCTGCTGGTCGACCAGAGCCGTGGTGTTTTCCCGCTCGGTGGGGAGCTCGGCACCGTATCCGCTCTCCTTGATTACTTCGATCAGGCGTTGCGGAGTGACCGACGAAGGATCGAAGTCGACAGTCGCCGAGTTGGTCATCAGATTCACGTTCGCGGCGCTCACGCCCGGAGTGCTCTCCAGTGCCTGCTGTACCCGGCTGCTGCAGCCGGCGCAGTGCATGCCCGAAACCGGAATGGTACAGGTCGTTGAGGTTGCGATCGTCATGGTGAGCGCTGGTAGGAGAGTCGCTTCGATCTAAGGGGAAAGTATGTAGGGGGTAGGGGTATGTCAAGCATACTAGGGACATGCGAATACGGCGCAGCGACCTGCAAAAGAGTGGGCAGGACGCCATCCAAAGCGGCGGCAAGGTCGGGTCTGGTCTCGAGCTCTGATGGTAAGTCTGCGGCAGGAACCAACTTGGTTGCGGCGGTACAGGGGCATACGTCCTGCCACTCAAGCGGCACTTATGAGCGAGACATCGGATCTCTCCTCCGCCGAAGATCCACTCGCATCCAGCGCGAGCGAGCCGCTCGTCCCCATTCTGCGGGTGGACGCCGAGCAGCTCGATCAAATTGCGCTGGCCACCTGGCACGAGGCTCTGTCCGACACATTGGCCGTCGAGGTCCCCCACGACCTGATGGGCCTTTGGCTCTATCCCTCCCAAGGTGGGGCAGTCCTGATCGGTCCGGCTGAGCTGGCTGAAGATGATCTCGCAATCCCGCTGCCCTCACCCCATCTGAAACCCGAAGAGCTGAGTCGCCTGGAGCAAACTGTTTCCCAGGCAGGCTATGGATCGGTCGCGTGCCTGCCGGTTAAATTCGGCAAGCGGGATGTGGCCTTGCTGTTGATGGCTGACCTCCGGGGTGGGCTCTACGGCGCAGTCGAACGTGTGGTACTCCAATGCGTCACCCAACGGATTGCACCCATGCTCGGCCGCGTTGCCCGCCAATGGAAGGCCTCTGAAGGATCGGCGTCGCGCCAGCAGGAACGCATCGCGGGACTGCTCGAGGCAATTGCAGAGGCCAACCGAGCCACTGCCACTCCACAGCGGTTTCTGGCTGCGATCTCGCGAGGGCTCGCGCCCCTTTTGCCTCACGAGCACGTCGAGCTGCTGGCGTCGGACTCCCTGGGCAAACGGTATTTCCGACTGGGCGAACATCCCGGCGGACCACTGTGGCAGGATCCATCCTTGATCATCAGTCGAGATCACCTGGACGTGGGCGGAATCTTTGGATTGGCCGGCAGTCTTCTGGTAGGCGACACCTATGGAGACTCCCGCTGGCCCAGAGGGTTTCTCACCGCGAGCGAGCCGGCCGGAGCGGACATTCGCGGGCTGGTGGGAGCCCGCCTGAATTTGCGGGGGAATGTTCCGGCCTACCTGCTCCTCGGCAGTGTTGGCCCCGAATTTTACGCCGAAGAAGATGCCGAGCTGCTGGTGCTTCTGGCGGGGTTGATCGCGCCCCAGATCAGCGGGTTTCTGACTACCGAGGAGGCTCCGGCACTCGCACCGGTTCTGAAGCCGGTCGAAAATCATCCCCACGCGGAGCTGATCTTCCGCATAGCAGGTTTGCTGGCGACCACCTCCGATCCAGCAGTTGCTACGGAGCTGATCGCCTCCGAGGCGCGCTCCGCGTTGCCCTACGACCGGCTCACCTTTGCCCTGCGGATGACTCAGACCGACCGGGTGATCATGCTGGAACCGGGAGAGAAGCGGCCTCTCTCCCATCTGCCTTTGGTCTCGGTTGCCGACACACCCCTGGCCCGGATTCTCAAGGGCGATTTGCCCTGCGGCTTCGTCCAGAACGGAAACGAGACCCGGATGATCGTACCGCTCAGAGTAGCGGGCCGAGTGCACGGAGCCCTTGTCTTAAGCTCCGAGACGCCGGGCACTCTTACCGAGCACCACGTGCTCATCGCCCAACATCTGACCGATATCATCGCGGCGCACTTCGAGCTGCTTCGTCGAGGCGCAATGTTGCCGCATCCCACCGCATCTCGCTGGCGCTCCGACCGAAAAGCCGACACGTCATCCCGAGCGTAGCGAGGATCGGCGGGCTTACGTTCTTACGTTCTGGCTCCCATCTGAACCGGACGTTCGAGCGATCCCTCGCCACGCTCGGGATGACGCGCCGCGACAATTCTCCGCAGCAGGTACGTCGCGAGAAGCACCAATCCGAACATGCAGACGATCACCGGGCCGGTCGGCAGATCGTAGTGGAAGGAGACCCAAAGACCGAGCGCAGAAGCCAGTGCGCCGCTGAGCCAGGAGATCACCGCTAGAGTTCCCTGGCGCCGGGTGAACTGAAAGGCGACAGCCGCCGGAACCACCAGGAAGGAAAACACCAGCAGCACTCCCGCAATCGGGACCGAGAAGGTGATCACGATGCCGAAGGTGAGATAGAACAGAAAATCCCACCATCGGATTTTCCAGCCGCGAGCCAGCGCTGTTTCGGGGCTGAAGGAAATGGTGAGAAATCGCCTCCGTAGCGCCCAGTGCACCAGTCCTACCATCGCGTAAATACCGGCCAAGCGGAGAATCGTAGGCCAGGTCACCCAGAGAAGACTGCCCACCAGAATATCCTTGATGGCCTCACCTCCGCGGGGAGTGCGGTCCGCTACCAGAATCGCCGCGGCGGACGCCATGACATACACGATCCCGATAATCGCCTCTTGAGGCACGGCGCCTTTTTCCGACGTGCGGGTCAGGGCGAACGTGGCCGCGCCCAGGCTGGTAAATCCCAGGGCATAGATGAATGCGGAGGACGAATCGGGCTGGCTCCCGGCCAGAATGGCGACGGCGGAGCCAAGGGCGGCCATCTGGGCCAGAGAGAGATCGACGAAAATCACTTCGCGGGCGATCACGTGCAGCCCGAGATACGAGTGGATGGCTACGATGACCAGACAGGCCACGAGCGGCGGAAGAAAGAGACTCAGGTCCATTATTTGGCTCCGGTGGTGAGCGCCACGTCCTTGAAGCCGAGGGCCAGATTGCTGACCCAGGTATTCATCAGGTCGAAGTAGGTATTCACCCCGGGCGCCCCCTGGGTATTCTCCGGCACGATCACGGCTTTGGCGCCGGTGCGCTCGGCCACTTGCTCGATCTGCTTCCGGTCGAAGTAGTTCGAGGAGAAGAGCACGGGAATTTTTCGATCCCGCATCAGCTGAATGACTTCCTGTACATGGCCGGGAGTGGGTGGGATGCCCGGCTTTGCCTCGATGTAGGTGACGCACTCGATGTCATATCGCCGCCCGAAATAGGCCCATTCCTTGTGGTAGCAGGCCATCTGCTTGCCTCGGAACACCTCGGCTTGCTTGAGCCAGCCGGCGAGCTGCTCAGTGAGCGGCTTGCCTTGATACTTCTGTTGCGCCAGGAAATCGAGGAGCTTGTTCGATTTCAGCAGATCGAACGCGGTGGCGGGGGTGAGGATGCGCACCAGGGTTGCGCCGATCGTGGCCTCCAGTACCCGCTTCTCGAAATCCTGTTCCCGGCCGGCGTAGTACGAACCGTTTTCGGGCGACACCCGCTGCAGACCAGCCAGGATGTTCCGCGCGATGATGATCCCGTTGACCGGATCGGTATGAATGTGCGGATTGCCATCGACGTGGATGTCCCCCTGGGCTCGACTCAGCGAGGTAGGCACTTCCATCAAATCGATTCCGCGAAAGGCCGCGACGTATCCCGGGCCTCCATCCATGATCTTCCGGTTGCCGGCACGATCCAGCAGGGCTGGTACCCAGAGCTCGAGATCCATTCCCGTGGTCACAAATAGATCGGCATTGCGGAGAATCGCCACGAAGCTGGGCTTCGGTTGGACGAAGTGGGGGTCCTCGTCTCCCTGAGCGATAGAGGTGACCGTGCCCTTGTCGCCAACGATCTCTCGCGCAATGGCGCCGTAGGTTGTCAGGCTCGTGACGATCTTAGGAGGTGAGGCAGCGGGGCCGCCAGGCAGCGGGGCAGCACCCGCGGTGAACAGGCCTGCCAGGATATACAGCGATGTGAATGTCATGATATGTCCCTCAGAAATTCTCAGTTAACTGTCCGCCCGTCCGCCCGTCCGCCAGTCAATACGTCTCATGCTTGTGCGGCCCCATGGCCCACACCGCTTGCAACGTCAGCAGATTCTGGCTGCCGGCCAGATCGCTGTGGCGATGCTCGCCTTCCATCCGGAGGAAGACGAACTCACTCTGCCACCAGGTAAGGTTCGGGGTGATTCGCCATTCGGTATCAGCCGGGCCGCGCGGCGCCTCCACATAATCGTATCGCGCACCAAAGACCCAGCGTTGGCTGGTTCGCGCCTGCAGATCCAGAAACGCGCCGTACCGGGTGGAGGTGACCCCGATCTCTTCGGCATGGAAGCGATATCCTTCGGCGCGCAAGGTGACATCGCGCCGGGTGCCGGCCTGTGGCGGGCGATACGTGAGCCGGAAGTCGAGCCCCGCAACCCGGCTCCGGAGGTCGGCATCATCGTGATTGCCGCCCAGCCCGGTCACGCCCAACTGAGCGTACGTGCTCCGGCTGAGCTGCCAGAAGTTCTGGAGCCGCCCGAGCAGCACCGGCTGATGGCCTCCGCTCAACAGCGGGTCGCTGTTGACGGTGCTGCCCTGCAGCCAGATCTCGTGGGTGGCGCCAGCGAGAGAGAACGGCAGTGTGGTGTACAGCGAGATTCCCGTCCCGGAGAGACCTTCCTCTCCGAAGTACCGCTGGTACACCAGGGGATACTCGGTCTCGGGCAAGGCGTGCAAATGCCAACGGTTCAGATCGCCGACCTGCTGGCGATACTTTCCGACATCCACCCGGAGCCGGCCCGGCAGGCCGGTCCAGTAGATGTAGCCCTCCTCGATCCCCACCTCTTCATCCTCGAAGGTCATGAAGATTTTGGTACTGGAGTACGGATCGAGGGCCGACTGAAAGGCAAACTCGAACTCGCGGGGCACGAAGGTATTCTCCTGCGGACCTTCCCGGGCCACCACCCTGATATCACCCGTAGCGCTGATCTCCGGGTTGAGGAGATTCGCTCCCCGAGGGCTCTGTTGGGGTGGAGCAGTCTCCCCTTGTTTCTGCCTCGTGGAATCCGTCTGTCCTCCGGCGCCGGCCTGCCCCGCGGCTTGAGTCGCGGCCGCCCGGATCGCCGCAAGATCGTCGGTCGAGTCCGGTGTCTGGCCAGGAGCCGGAGCGGGCGTAGCCCCCGGCGCACAGCGAACCTGACGAAGGGTCGCGAGCCTGCGCTCCAGCGATTGGACCTGCGCCGCCAGAGTGTCGGTCACCCGGTCGCCCGATGGACCGGGAACAGCGGGCCCGGCCTCGGATGGGCAGAGACCGGCTTCCAGCGAATCGATGCGCGCGGACAGGGCCGAAAGCGCCCGGTTCAGCGAATCGACCCGAGTACTGACCTGGCTGTAAACGGTGGATGTTGCTCCCAGCCAGAATGCGGCGAGGAGAATGGCCGTGCGAGCACGGCAGTGCATAAACCCTCCGATAGTAAGAGGTACACGTCCCTAAAGACGCGTTGGCTCAGACCGATCGGAGAATGGGGGGAGCTCGGGAACGCGCCGGACTGGCCGACGTGGAAAAGGCGAGAGAGTCATCGTGCGCCAGGTGGACCAGCTGCTCGCCACCGGTGTCCAGTGGGAGGGTGCCTACCGGCTGGCTGGCATGGGGAGCGAATGCCGCCGCCTGGCAAAAGGCGCAGGTGGCTTCGTCGTGAACCGGGGCCGGCAGAGATTCCTGGGGAGGACTGACGAAGGCCGCGGAAGCGGGGTGGAGTGCAACGTCGGGGAGGGTGACAGCCGCTGGGCTCGGGGCCAGATGGATACTGGCCAGAAGGGCCGCAGTAAGACCGGCCACGCTCGCTATTGAGCGGAGGACTCCCATTCCCCTAAGGGTAGCGGCTTGCCCCTCGGATTCAAGCGCTCCGGCGCATGGGCCCGTCCGCCGGGAGCAGAAACCAGAGCGCGGTTCCCTTGCCGAAGACCGAATCGGCGCCGATGGTGCCGCCGTGCATCTCCACGAACTTCTTGCAGAGGGCCAGCCCGAGTCCGGTACCCTGCGAGCGGCGGCTCGAGGAGCTGTCTACCTGG
>JBJMPB010000269.1:0-9349 GCA_045803455.1 Gemmatimonadales bacterium
GCCAGCCTCATCGAGGCCCATCCCGAGCTGGAACTGCTCGCGCCGGTTCCGCTCAACGTGGTGTGCTTTCGCTATGTGCCGCAACGAGATGAAGCTGGCGACCTCAACGCTTTGAACGAAGAGATTCTGCTCCGGCTGCAGGAAAGTGGACTGGCTCTCCCCTCAGCCACAGTTTTGGAGGGGCGGTATGCGATTCGTTGTGCCAATGTTAACCACCGAACCCGACGGGTCGACTTCGAGCTGCTGGTAGACGCGGTGGTGAAGCTGGGCCGGAAGATCAGCGCAGGCGATTGAGCAGGTACATCAGGAGGCTCAGCACGACCGATATCACCAGCATCGAGGCCAGCGGAATGTAGATTCGCATCGAGTCGCGTTCGATCCGGATATCTCCGGGAAGTCTGCCGAACCAACCCAGCGCCCCAGACCAAACCGCAAGTCCCACCAGAACGATTGCCACTCCGGCCAGCACGATCATTGGTCCTGGAGACGCGTTCACTCGATCAGGCCCTGGCGCACGGCGTGGATGTAATCGGTGTAGGCTGGTTCTTGTCCGGCACTTCTCAGATCAGAAGCGATCTGCCCCCGGTGATATGCCGAGTGAATCACGAGGTGGGTGAGAATCTCTCCGACGGTGCTGGTCCAGGGCTCTCCCTTGGAATTGGTGTAGCTCACCGGACGATCCAGCGGTCCGAGGTGCTCCAGACGATCGAGCTCGCTCGATAGCTCGGATAGCAGCTCCTGACACTGCTCCACCGTCAGCTGAGGCCAGACCGGCAGCTTGCTGGGCACTCCTTCCATTCGACTCAGCCACAGCAACTCCGCTCCGAGGATATGGCTCATCCAGCGCAGGCTGCGAGGCGGCGGAGCCGGCTGAGTTAGCGAGTGCAGTGTTGCTTCGTTGGCCCAGAGGTCGTAGCGGAGCATCCGCTTCAGGTGAGCGCTCAACCCGTTGTGCCCGACCGAGCCCGGGCTCCAAACACTGCCCGATAGTTTCTCCGCATGCCCTCGAGCCCCGGGCGTTCCAGCGGCGTGTCCCCAAACCGCTGGGAAAACTGCTCCGGGGTCATCTCCTCGAACAGCTCCGTAGTCGCGCTCAGTTTAGCGCGGGGGAGAAACTCCGTGACTTCCGTGGGCTCAGCGAACCGTTGATTCCAGGGGCAAACGTCGTTGCAGATATCGCATCCGAATACGTAACCCTGAAAGCGATCGGCCAGCCCATCCGGAATGGGGCCCCGCTGCTCGATGGTGAGATAGGAGATGCATCGGGTTGCGTCCAGCACGCGCGGCTCTACGAAAGCGTCGGTAGGACAGGCGTCGAGACAACGGGTGCAGCTGCCGCAGCGATCGGTGTCAAATGGCTGATCGATTGGCAGCGCAAGGTCGGTGAAGATCGAGCCGATAAAAAAGAACGAGCCGATCCTGGGATTTACCAGCATGGTGTTCTTGCCGATCCAGCCCAGTCCAGCCCGCTGGCCCAGCTCGCGCTCGGGAACGGGTCCCGCGTCGGCATAGGTGCGAGCCAGTGTCGCGCCCTGCTCTCGGAGAAACTCGGCCAGCTGGCCGAGCCGTTGGCTGGTGACCCGATGATAATCGCTTCCCCGGGCATACTTCGCGACCCTCGGAGCTTGGCGGTCTTCTTTCCGATCGGCGTTGTAGTAGTTGTCCAGCACTACCACCACCGATCGCGCCTGAGGCGCAATCAGGCCGGGATTGCGCCGGCGGCTCGCCTGGCGATGGAGGTACCGCATGGTGCCGGCGTAGCCTTTGGCCAGCCACGCATCGAGCTGCTCCCCGTATGCGCTGGGCCCCGGGTGGGTAATGCCGCAGCCGACGAAGCCGAGCTCCTGGGCCCGGGTCTTGATGAGCAGGGCGAGGTTCATGGCGATGCCGGCCGTATGCTCACCGGTGGCAGCGAAGGCGTGTGAGGTGTCTCTGCAGTGATCAGTCGGGCTCCACGCCCGTAGGTCAGATAGGACCACGCCCACTGAATCATTACCAGGATCCGATTCCGGAATCCTATCAGAAAAAAGATGTGAACAAAAGTCCAGATGAACCACGCCAGCAGGCCGCCGAAATGGAGCTTCCAGATATCCGCTACCGCGCGGCCACGCCCGATCACCGCCAGCTGACCCTTGTCCCAGTATTGGAATGCCCGGCGCGGCTCGCCGTTCAGGTCGCCGGCGATAACGCCGGCGGCATACTCTCCCATCTGGATGGCAACGGGAGAGACGCCGGGCAGCGGCCCACCCTCCTGGTGCTCGAAGTGCGCGGCATCGCCGAGCACAAAAACCTCCGGATGTCCCGGGATGGTGCAGTCGGGCTCCACAACGGCCCGGCCTGCGCTATCAAGTGGAGCGCCCATCGATTTGAGCACTGGGCTGGCTAGATTGCCGGCCGCCCAGATCACCGTCTGAGTCGGAATGGTCCAGCCTGCAGCGACAACCGAGCCCGGCCTGATGTCGGTCACCATGGTCTCGGTTCGCACCTCCACCCCCAGGCGGCGCAGCTCCGTTTTGGCCTGATCGCTGAGACTCGGAGGATAGGACGGGAGCAAACGGGTGCCGCCTTCGAGCAGCATGACCGTGGCTTCACCCGGATCGATCCGCCGGAAATCCCGCCGAAGTGCGTATCGCCGGAGCTCGGCGACAGCGCCCGCCATCTCGACCCCGGTCGGGCCGCCACCCACAATGACAAAGGTCAGAAATGCGTGCCGCCGGACCGAATCGGTCTCTCGCTCGGCGCGCTCAAAGGCGAGCAACACCCGTTGCCGAATCTCGACCGCATCTTCCAGGCTCTTGAGGCCGGGGGCCAGCGGCTCCCATTCATTGTGCCCGAAGTATGAGTGGTGGGCCCCGGTGGCAACGATCAGATAGTCGTAGGCGATCTGACTGCCGTCTGTCAGGGTCACTCGGCGGCTCGGCACATCGATGGTGGAGACTTCGGCCAGCAACACTTCCGCATTCGACTGATTGCGCAAGACCGAGCGGATGGGCGCCGCAATGTCACTCGGATTCAGGGCGGCGGTGGCCACCTGATAGAGCATCGGCTGGAACAAATGGTGATTGCGACGGTCAATCAGCGTTACCCGGACGGGCGCGCGGCGCAGACCGCGCGCGGCATACAGACCGGCGAAACCTCCACCCAGGATAACCACGTGGGGCGGGCTCACAGGCCCATGGTCTCCCGGCGCCAACGGGCAAAGCGGATGACATCGTCCAGGGGCGGCACCGCATCCTCATCGGCGTAGGCGGTATACATCCGCCACCGAAGATACGTACGATCCGGAACCGGCAGGAAAGGTGCTTGTGCCCACCACCGTCTGCGCCGGAAGGCCCACGCCGTCCGGAGCAGGTCGATGCCGAGACGGGGATTCAGCAGTCCCCGTACCACTAACCGACCCGTCAGAGAACCCCAGGAGCGGGACATCGGCGAAGTATAATTGGTATATTCCGCTGCCTATGACTAACAGCCCGTACCGCACAATGGACGACAACAAGCGTCCCACTGAAGATGAGACCCTCCTGGAAGGTCCTCAGCCCCAGGAACTACGGGACAAGGCTCAGATCCTGGTCTCCGATCCCTGGCGGGTGCTCCGCATTATGGGAGAGTTCGTCTGGGGCTTCGACAATCTCTCCGACGTTCGCGATGGAGTATCCATTTTCGGCTCTGCTCGCACCAAGCCGAACGACCCTGAGTACGCATCCGCGGTCGAAACCGCCCGGCTGCTCGCTCAAGCGGGAATCCCGGTCATTACCGGGGGCGGACCCGGCATCATGGAGGCTGCGAATCGGGGGTGCATAGAAGGCAGGGGGCTCTCGATCGGCTGCAACATCGAACTGCCGTTCGAGCAGGGCTCCAACGCCTACCTGAGTCGGAGCCTCAACTTCAAGTTCTTCTTCGTACGAAAGACGATGTTCGTGAAGTACGCCACCGCATTCATCGTCTTCCCCGGCGGGTATGGAACATTGGACGAGCTGTTCGAGGCGCTCACCCTGATCCAAACCGGCAAAGTGAGAAACTTTCCGGTGATCCTCTTCGGACGGGATTATTGGGCGGGACTGGTGGACTGGCTCACCAAGACGGTTGCGGCCGAGCGGAAGATCGATGCCAAGGACCTCAAGCTGTTCCACGTCACCGACGAGCCGGCCGAAGCCACCCGCATCGTCATCGAAGCGCGCAATGAGAAGCGCTGAGTGATGAGTCGACCCTCTGCACCGTACCTGCGCGGCCAGCGTATCGATCCCAAGTCCACCACCGGCAAAGAAACGGTGGCGGAGTTGATCGACAACGCCTTCCTGGCCTATAACGCCGGCCGGCTGCGGGAAGGCTGCCAGCTCTTCACCCAGCGTATGCTCGAGTCCGACGTTACGGTGGGAATGACCCTCACCGGCGCTATGACCCCAGCCGGTCTCGGCATGAGCTGCCTCATTCCCCTGATGGAATCCGGGTTCGTGGACTGGCTGATATCCACCGGGGCCAACCTGTATCACGATGCGCATTTCGCCCTCGGCCTTGCCATGCACCGAGGAACGCCCAACGCGAATGACGTCGAGCTGCGCGACAAGGGTGTTGTGCGGATTTACGACATCTTCTTCGACTACGGTGTTCTGCTCTCCACCGATGCCTTCATTCGCCAGGTGTCGGCCCGGGAAGAGTTCCAGCGCCCTATGAGCAGCGCGGAATACCACTATCTGCTGGGGGGTTACGTGCGGGAGCGGGAGCGTGCCCTCGGTCTCTCCCGGCGCTCAGTGTTATCTGCGGCCCATGAGCTGGAGGTGCCCATCTACACCAGCTCGCCGGGCGACAGCTCGATCGGGATGAACGTCGCCGAGCAGGCGCTCGCGGGAAGCAAGCTGCGGTTCGACGTCAGCGCCGATGTCAACGAGACCGCAAGCATCGTCCTTGAAGCCAAGCGCGGAGGTGGCAAGAGTGGGGTCTTGATCGTCGGCGGAGGCAGTCCCAAGAACTTCATGCTCCAGACCGAGCCTCAGATTCAGGAGGTGCTGGGCATCGATGAACGAGGTCATGATTATTTTCTGCAAATGACCGATGCTCGTCCCGATACTGGTGGACTCTCCGGGGCTACTCCGGCCGAGGCGGTGAGCTGGGGCAAGATCGATCCGGATCAGCTGCCGGGGACGGTCGTCGTCTACACTGACAACAGTATCGCCCTTCCGCTCCTCACTGCGTACGCCAGAGAGCGTAGCGCATCCCGGCCCCTCAAGCGGCTGTACGGCAAGCGAATCCCCATGATGGAGCGACTGGTGCATGAGTACCGGGCCGCCCTCCAGTTCCGCGATCAACGCGCCGAAGAATCCCTGGCCCACATGCACCCGGGTGCGGGTGGAGCGGAGACGGTCGCGCGCAGGTGAAACGATCGCACTACGCCCTCGGGCTGCTGGCGGTCACCAATCTCCTCAGTTTCATCAATCGGAACGTCATCTTCGGCCTGTTCGATCCGATCAAGGCCAACCTCGCCCTTAGCGACACCGAGCTCGGCTGGCTGGCCTCGGCGTATGTGCTGGTCTTCTCCCTGGCGGCGCTGCCCTTCGGGATTGTGAGCGACCTCCGGTCTCGCCGGGCGGTAATCACCGTTGGTATAGTGCTCTGGAGCGCGTTCACCATGGCCAGCGGTTTCGCCGTCGGCTTTACCGAGCTGCTGATCTTTCGTGCCTTGGTGGGGATGGGTGCTGCGGCATTCAGCGCCGCGTCTCAGTCTCTGATTGCGGACCACTTTCCCCTGCGGGGGCGGGCGGTGGCACTGGGGATCCTGGCGGCTGGGATCACCCCCGGCGGCGTGCTCGGCATCTGGCTGGGTGGCCGCCTCGAGGTGGTGTACGGATGGCGGACGGCGCTGATCGCCGTCAGCATCCCCGGATTTGCTCTGGCACTGCTCACTGCCCGATTGCACGACCCGGGCCGGACTCCGACGAGACTGCCGCTTCGAGAGAGCTGGACCGAGCTCCAGGTCAGTGTCAACTCTCTGGTTCGATCCTTTCTCCCGTTGATTTTGAGCCTGATCCTCGGTGGCGCGCTGGCCTGGCACTTCGACCGGGTCTACGCCGCGGATTCCAATGTCGACGTCGCCGCGTTTGGAGCGACTGTAGCCCTGGGTGTTGCGTTCAACATCCGGCTTTGGGTCAGGCGCTTCGCCAAGTCCCCAGCCTCGGGGCCCACCGCGCTGGTTCGGGTTTTCGGCGATCAGGCGATCTCGCTGGCGGTGGTGCTCCGCACACCCACCCTGCTCTATGTGTTCCTGGGGGGCGCCTTAATCTCGTTCGGCATCAATGGCCTGGTCGGCTGGGCACCCACATTCATTTCGCGCGAGTTGAATCTGGCCGTAGCGGATGCCGCAACCCTGATGGGCACCTGGGGACTGATCTCCGGGATCACCGGCGCTCTCTTTGGGGGAGCGCTGGCCGACTGGCTCCGGCGGTACACGCCAACTGGTCGAGTGATCACCATTGGCCTTGGACTACTGATCGGGGGCCCGCTGACGGTCTGGCTGCTCACGGTGCGCGACATGGGCCTGTTCGTGCCGGTATTTGCCGCTGCGTTCTTTTTTCTATCCTGGTTCAACGGGCCGATTGCCGCGGTGATCTTCGACGTAGTGCCGGCAAAGATCAGCGCAACCGTTGCGGGAGCATATCTCCTCTTCATTCACCTGGTGGGCGACACCGTGGCCTTTCCCCTGGTGGGTGCGCTCTCAGACCGGTTCGGGCTGGATCAGGCGGTGCTGCTGCTTCCCTTGGTAGCCATTCTCGGCGGGCTGGTCATCCTGGGAGCGAGCCGAACGGTGGCGGCCGATATGCTTACCGCGCGTTCCTATACATCAGCTCCATCAGCTCCTCTACTGCCGCATCCACCTGCTCCTGATCGGTACTCCTGAGCACTTCGGTGACGCAGTGCTTCAGGTGATTCTGAAGCAGACCCCGCCCCACACCGCGGAGCGCCTCCTGCACCGATGACAGCTGCATCAGCACGTCGGCGCAGTAGCGCTCCTCCTCTACCATCTTCTGCAGGCCCCGTACCTGCCCCTCAATCCGGCGCAGCCGGGTGCCGATTGCATGCTTGATCTCGGGGTCTACCGAGCTGCCCAGGGAGCCGTCGGACGTCCTCGCCCCACAAGCGCAAGGCGACTTGGTTTCTGTTTCCATGCTTGACCTCGAACTTCGTGAACGTTGAGCGTTAAATGCGTTAACGCCGGTAATTCCTGAGCCGGAGGCTGTTCGACACCACGCTCACCGAGCTGGCCGCCATCGCAGCGGCAGCCATGGCCGGACTGAGCAGCAGACCGAATCGGGGGTACAGCACGCCGGCGGCTATCGGGATGCCGATCAGATTGTAGATGAAGGCCCAGAAGAGATTCTGCCGAATGATCCTCATGGTGCGGCGGGAGAGCGCGATCCCGTCCACCACACCCATGAGGTCACCGCGCATCAGGGTGACTGTCGCGGCTTCAACCGCCACGCTGGTCCCGCCGCCCATCGCAATTCCTATGTCGGCTTGCGCCAGCGCCGGCGCGTCGTTCAGTCCATCACCCACCATCGCCACAGACTTGCCCTGCTGCTGCAGTCGCCGGATTTCTTGCAGCTTCCCTGCAGGCAGCACCTCGGCCACGACCTGGTCGATCCCAACCATTCGAGCCACGCTGGTTGTCGTACGTTGATTGTCGCCACTGAGCAGGACCAGATCGAGATCCAGCTGCTTGAGCCGGCGGACCGCTTCGGCGCTGCTCGACCTGACCGGGTCTGACACGGTAATGAGCCCGGCCGCCCGGCCATCAACCGCGAGGTATACCTGCGTCTCGTCGGCTTTACCTGGCCGAGGTGCGAGGCCGCCCGGGTCCACCTTTGCGTCGCGCATCAGAGCCAGATTTCCGACGGTGACGCGATGGCCGTCCACCACGCCTTCGACCCCCCGGCCCGTTCGGCTCTCGAATGCCGTAACCGAAAGCAGCGGAACCGCTCGACGCTCCGCCTCGGCCACGATTGCTTCACCCAGCGGATGCTCGCTGAATCGCTCTACTGATGCTGCCAGCTGCAGAACCCGCTCGGAACTCAGGCCCGAGTCGCCGGCCGCGGACACCGAGCCAACGGCCGGCCGGCCTTCAGTGATGGTTCCGGTCTTGTCCAGCACTACCACATCCACATCACCGGTGCGCTCCAGCGCCTCGCCTCCCCGAATCAGCACACCGAGCTCCGCCCCCCGGCCGGTTGCCACCATCACAGCCGTCGGTACCGCGAGGCCCATGGCACAGGGACACGCGATGATAAGCACCGTGACCGCAGCTACCAGGGCGTGCAGGTAAGACGGCGCCGGCCCCAACAGCAGCCAGATTCCGAACGTGAGCATCGCCACGACCAGAACCACCGGAACGAACACGGCGGAGATCCGGTCGGCGAGCCGCTGAATCGGCGGCTTGGAACCTTGGGCCTCTCGCACCAACCGAATGATCCGGGCGAGGACCGTCTCCTCCCCGGTGCTGGTGATCCTGAGCTGCAGCGCGCCGTTCCGATTCAGTGTAGCGCCAACCACAGAGTCTCCGACGGCCTTCAGTACCGGCTCGGGCTCACCTGTCAGCATCGACTCGTCCACGCGGCTGGAGCCCTCCACAATCACTCCATCCGCGGGGATGGTCTCGCCCGGCCGGACCAGCACCCGATCGCCCACTCGCAAATCATCGACGGAGACGGTCTGCTGCTCAGCACCACGCAGCACTCGGGCGGTGGGTGGCCGCAGTGCAATGAGCCCTCGTAAGGCCTCCCAGGTCCGATTCTTTGCCCGGGCCTCCAGCAGATTGCCCAGCAGGACCAGGGCGATAATCCAGACAACCGCTTCGTAGTACACCTGAGGCCTGACCCCCCGGGCGGCAAACCAGTCGTCGGCCAGCGTCATCGCCAGGCTGAAGAGGAAGGCTGCGCCGGTGCCGAGCGCGATGAGCGTGTTCATGTCGGCAATGCGGTGTCGCGCGGCGACCCACGCCCGGCTGTAGAAATGGCGCCCAGCCCAGCCGATTACCGGGATGGTCAGCGCGAGCAGCAAATACCGCCACACGTCTGCCGGAACATGGGCGATGTCGGGCACGATCCGCTCGAGCATTCGGGAAAGCGGCATCATGACTCGCATCAGAGGATCGTGCGTGGTGCCCGGGTCGGCGCTAGCCAGTGGCAGGCTCAGCAGCATGGCGAGAATACCGACGGTAAGGCTGACATTGAACTTCCGCTGCAGCTCCCGGATCTCGGCCGCTCGAGCGGCATCCTGCTGGTCAATCAGCTCAGTGGTGTTCTCCCGCTCGGCCGGGAACTCTGCACCGTAGCCGGTCTCTCTGATTGCCTCGATCAGACGT
>JBJMPB010000289.1:0-7641 GCA_045803455.1 Gemmatimonadales bacterium
GATTAGAGCTGAAGCAAGTCGACCAGATTGTCGAATGCTTCGGGTCAAGCGACAGAATTGTTAGATCCGACGGGCGACGCGCGTTGGAGAATTGCCGGACCTGCAGCAGTTCACGGCAACTCGATAGGTCGAAGCAGGACCAGTCGTACCGCGTCGAGGACGATGCTCAGATCATCCAGCTTGTTGATGAGAGGCACCCCACGATCCTCGAGAGGCTGGTGGACCGTGGGGTCTCGGGCGGCTCCGGTGAGAAAAACCACCCGGTTCCGCAGGTGGGGGCAACGGGCGACCAGGGCATCGTAGAAGTCGAGGCCGTCCAGCTCCGGCATGATGAAGTCACTGACCACTGCCGCAATGCTGGGGTCGTCGTCCAAGGCCTCGAGTGCCGAGCGGCCCGAGTTGGCCTCCCGCACGGCGAGCCCACCATGCTCGAAGATCTTGCGAAGCGCACTCCTGATGGGTTGCTCATCATCAACCAGGAGCACGGTGGCCATCGGCCTATCGCCGTGCGGCAGTAGTGAGGGTGGCTGAACCTCGGAGCACGGTCCCGCTACTGCCCGCGACAAATACATCGCTAGGCGAGCCGGCCCAGACGCCGGCAAGCCGCTGGGAAGCCGACAGCGCCTCGGTCCAGCTCTGGCCATCAAAGTGCAGGATGGTGCCCACCCCTGCGGCGTACACATCCGCGCCGGACGTGCCCCAGACATCGAGCAGCGGCCCCGTGGGCGGAGCCGGCATGGTACTCCAAGCGGTGCCGTCGAAGTGCAGAACCACCCCCTGATCGTTCGAAGCGCCCACCACAAAGACATCATTGGCCGCGGCAGCCCATACCCCGTTGTAAGACAGGTTCGCCGCGGCCGGCTGGGCTTCCTGCCAGGTGCTGCCGTCATAATGGAAGATCACGCCTTCAGAGAACAGCCGGGCGCGGGCAGCAAGGGAGAACTTTCCCTTCAGGCTGGTGCTGGCGTCGAAAAACCCCACCGCGTACACATCCTGTCCCGAGCTGCCGGACACGTCCCGCAGCACGCGATCGCCTCCGAGCTCGAGCGGCATCTCGGACCAGTGGGTGCCGTCGTAATGCGCGATCAGAGCGCGATTGAAATCGCTGCCCGCCTCACCTACCGCAAACACATCAGTGGACGAGGCGCCCCAGACGGAGAACAACTCCACCTGTACCGATCCGCTCCCGGTGCCGACGCCGGGTCCGGCCATCGGGGTCCAGGCCGTTCCGTCATAATGAAGAATGACGCCATCGTACCCTTTCGCGCCGAGCGGACTCGAGCCCACGGCAAAGACGTCGCTGCCCCCACTGCCCCAGACCCCGTACAGGGTCACTCCTGATTCAGTCGACTGCTGAGACCACGCCTGTCCATCGTAATGGAAGATGCCGGCCTCAAAACGACCGCCCGGTTCACCGACGGTAAACACATCTTCGGGTGAGCTGCCCCAGATGCTGTAGAGGCTGAAGCTGGTCCCGGTCTCCAGCCGGGTCCACGGACTGCTGGTGGGCGGCTCGCAAGCAACGGCAAAGACAATCTCCGTGACGCTCCCGGCGGTGACGGAGACCGCACGAGGGTTGCTGCCGTCCAGAGTGCAACCTTCGGCCAGACCCGAGAGCGCGAGGGTGTGAGCGCCGGCCTCGATGCTGTCCACCGTCACCGCGGCACTGGAAGCGATCTGCTGTGCGGCACCGCCATCGAGAGCGAACGTGTAACCATTGCTGTCGGGGCTGCTTCCGGTGGTCGCGGTCGAGATCAGGAGACTGCCGACCGGCGGAGGGGTACAAGTGACGGTAAAGTTCAGCGCTGCGGTGCTGGCGGCGGTGACCGCCACCTGACGCGGGTTTGCCTCGGCCGGCGCGCAGCTGGTGGCCAGCCCGGCCAGACGGACCAGGTGATTGCCGGCGGCGACATTGCTGAGGATGACCGTACCGTTCAGCCCCACTGGTTGACGGATGTCATCGACCACAAGACGGTATCCGTCCGGGTCCATCCCCGTGGTGGCGATGGTGATTCTCAGGGTGCCGGTCTCGGGTGGAGGGGCGACACAGGTGATGGCAAAGTCCACCCCGGTCGTATCGCCGGTCTGCAGAGTGATATCGCGGGGGTTTTCGCCGGCCAGCTGACAGTTGGCCGGTACGCCCGAAAGCCCGATCGAGTGCACACCCGAAGACACACTGTCCAGCGCTCTGGTCTCGGAGGCGCCGACGTGCCCCAGCGGGTGGGCATCGAGCAGGAGGTCATAGCCTGATGGAGCGGGTCCCGACGTGGCGGTTGCCACCTGAATGGTGCCCACCGGAGGCACACAGGTGATCGCGAAGCTCACGGTCGAAGTCGAGCCCGGCTCGACACTGACTGCCTGCGGGTTCGTACCGCTGGCAGAGCAGCCGTCGGGTAGCCCCGCCAGCTGGATGACGTGGGATCCGGTCTCCAGGTTTTCCCGGGAGATCGTGGCATTGGTACCGATGGCCTGGGGCGGCTCACCGTCTACCCGATAGCTATAACCCTCCGCTGTCACTTCACCCGCGGTCTCGGTTCTGATCTGCAGAGACCCCGTTGTGGGATCGGTCGGTTCGGTCGTGTCGCCACCGCAGGCACACAGCACGGCAAGAAGCACAGGGACGTAAGAGCGCATTGGGCTTCACCCTTCCGGGCACCACAACGGGATGCCACCACGCCTGGCCGGTTGAGCAAACCAGGATTCGCAGGATAGATGCCCAGGGGGGCCGGAGTGTCCCGGCAGAGCGGCCGAATGTTGGCTGGGGTGGGCCTGAGGTGCAATGGCCGGTGTGGCCCCCGGAACCACGCAGTGCAACGATTGGCGCGGTGCAGTCCAAATTGACCCTGAGGTCAGCGACAGGGTAGATTCCCGCACAATGAGCTCCATCACCGTCGAGAAGACTGCCGAAGATTCCGCCTCCAAGTCATTGCACGTGACGGTACCGGTTGACCGCATCCGCGAGGCGGAGGCCCGGGCCCTGAAGTACTACGCCAAGCGGGCTCGCCTGCCGGGATTTCGGCCGGGCAAAGCGCCTGATACCGTCGTCCGCAAGCGCTTCGGGGATGCCATTCGCCAGACGGTGCTCGAAGAAGTGATTCGGGAGAGCTGGGAAACCGCTAAAACCAGCGAGTCGCTCAAACCGATTACCGATCCATCGATTCGAAATTTGAAATTCGAAGAGGGAAGCCCGATCGAGTTCGAGCTATTGGTGGAAGTGCGGCCGGAGCTCAAGCTGGACCGAATCGGGGGTTTCCGGCTGGAGCGGCGGGTAGCGGCGGTAACCGATGAAGCGGTGGCTGAGCAGCTGGCTCGAATCCAGGAGCACAAGGCCACCTGGATCCCCATCGAGGGAACCAAGCCGGCCCCAGGCCAGATGGTTCGAGTGGAGGTCGCTCCAATAGAGAACGGAGTGGCCGGCCCGGTCCAGCCGCACGACCTGGTGCTGGGCGAGAACCAGGCCATTCCGGAGCTGGAGGAGCAGATCATGGGGCTGCTCCCGGGCGAGACGACTGAGACCGATGTCCGCTTTCCCGACGACCATCCGGACGAGGCCCGCCGGGGTCTGACCCGCCGGGTGCGGGTCACGCTGCATGAGGTGAAGCGGCAGGAGCTGCCGCCGTTGGACGATGCCCTGGCGCGTGAGTCGGGCGATTTCGAGAGCCTGGACGCACTCAGGGCCGCCATCCGGCAGGATCTCGAGCGCGAGGCGGCGCGCGAGGCCGACGCGCAGCTACGGCAGCAACTGATTGCCCAGATCGTCGAGGCCAACCGGGTCGAGGCCCCGCACTCCCTGGTTCACCGGCTACTGCACGGTTACGCCGAGATGTACAAGGTTCCCCAGGACCAGCTGGAGGGGTTCGAGCAGCAGTTTCATGGGATCGCGGAAACCCAGGTGAAGCGCGATCTCGTGCTCGATGCTCTGATCGAAACGCACGGCCTCCGCGCCACTGAGGCGGATATCGACGAGCGAATCAACAGCATGGCCGCTGCCCGGGGAACGCCCGCGGGCCAGGTGTATGCCTCCCTGCAAAAGGCCAACCGACTCCAGGAGCTGGAGCGGGTGCTTACCGAGGACAAGGTTTTCGATTTCCTCCTGAAGCAGTCCACCATTGAAGAGGTCAAGTCCTGACGATGGCCACTCTGTATCCGCCCTATATCATCGAGCGTTCCAGTCGCGGCGAGCGCACCTACGACATCTTCTCCCGCCTGCTGATGGACCGGATCGTGTTTCTGGGCGCTCCCATCAATGACGACGTCTCGAACATCATCATCGCGCAGCTTCTGTTCCTCGAGGCCGACAACCCCGATAAGGACATCTACCTCTACATCAATTCGCCGGGTGGGGTAGTTTCAGCCGGCATGGCCATCTACGACACCATGCAGCACCTGAGAGCGCCGGTGAACACCATCTGCATGGGAATGGCTGCTTCGATGGGGTCCTTCCTCCTGGCCGCCGGCGCCAAGGGCAAGCGCAGCGCGCTGCCCCATTCCCGGATCATGATCCACCAGCCCTCGGGCGGGGCCCAGGGCACCGCGGCGGACATCGAGATCCAGGCTCGCGAGATCCTCTATCTCCGCTCCAAGATGAACTCGCTCTACGCGCTCCATACCGGACAGCCGATCGAGACCATAGAGCGGGACATGGATCGGGACCGGTTCATGAGCGCGGAAGAAGCCAAGTCGTATGGCTTGATCGACAGCGTGTTCACGCCACACAAGGACCTGGTGCCACACACGAACGGCAAGGACGGCAAGGAGACTTGACGGTCGGGAGACCCGGGGGCAGTTTACCCGGCACCCAATCCACCTCCATACGAAGTGCTCCATGTCCAACGACAAGCATCTCCGCTGCTCCTTCTGCGGAAAATCGAAGGATTCGGTCCGGAAATTCATTTCCGGCCCCTCGGTCTACATCTGCAATGAGTGCATTACACTCTGCAATGAGATCCTGGCGGAAGATGAGGAACGCGAGGTTGCCGACAGCATTACCCAGGTCCCCACGCCCGCCGAAATCAAGGACGTGCTGGACCAGTATGTGATCGGACAGGAGCGGGCCAAGCGAACCCTGGCGGTAGCGGTTTACAACCACTACAAGCGGATCAATGCGTCCAGCGGCAGAGAAGGAGACGTCGAGCTGGACAAGTCCAACATCCTGCTCCTCGGGCCTACTGGAGTCGGCAAGACCCTGCTGGCCCAGACCCTGGCCCGCATTCTCGATGTGCCCTTCACCATTGCCGATGCCACCACGCTCACGGAAGCCGGATACGTCGGAGAGGATGTCGAGAACATCCTGGTCCGGCTGCTCCAAGCCGGCGAGTTCAACGTGGCCGAGTGTGAGCGCGGCATCGTCTACATCGACGAAATCGATAAAATCGCCCGGAAATCCGAAAATCCCAGCATTACCCGGGATGTCTCGGGCGAAGGCGTCCAGCAGGCGCTGCTGAAGATTCTGGAAGGCACCATCGCGTCGGTGCCGCCTCAGGGCGGCCGGAAACACCCGCAGCAGGAATACATCCAGATCAACACCAAGGACATCCTGTTCATTTGCGGCGGCGCGTTCGATGGGCTGGAAAAAATCATCGAAGCGCGCACCGGACGGCAGAAGATCGGGTTCAGCACCGACGAGAGGAAGTCAACGCCGCAGCTCAGCAAGGGCAACCCCTATTCCGAGGTGGAGCCCGACGATCTGCTCCGATTCGGCCTGATACCCGAGCTGGTGGGACGTCTTCCGGTGGTGGTCTCGCTCGAGGCGCTCGACGAGGAGGCCCTGATCCGGATTCTGGTGGAGCCCAAGAACGCCCTGACCAAGCAGTACAAGAAGCTGTTCGAGTTGGAGGATGTCGGCCTCACCTTCGATCCCGAGTCCCTCCGCGCTGTGGCCCAGCGCGCTCTGAAACGGGGCACCGGCGCTCGCGGGCTCCGCGCCATCCTGGAAACGATGATGACCGACATCATGTTCGATCTGCCCAACCGGGAAGATGTCCGGGAAATCGTGATCACCAAGGAAGCGATCAGCGAGGGCACATCGCCCCTGATCGTCACCGAGCGGGCCCGGACCAAGCGGGAGGCGTGAAACAAGCGGGGAAGCGGGGAGGCGGGGCAGCGGGGACGGAGCCGTTAGAGCGAAAGCAGCTGGACGAAGGTCACAAGGGCGCACAGGGTGCGCCCTTCTCGCGTCCGGATAGCGCACCCAGTCCGCTGGCCTCGCAGCCGGTCGAGTTTGTCGGCTCTTTTCCGGAGGCCGGCGTGCGGTTGGAGCCCTCGCTTCCCGAGATTGCCTTCATTGGGCGATCGAACGTGGGCAAATCGAGTCTGATCAATGCCCTGTTGGGCCGACCCGGGATGGCCCGGGTCAGCGGCTCTCCCGGCAAGACTACACTGCTCAATTTTTACCGGCTGCCGTCGCTGTATCTGGTGGATTTGCCGGGCTATGGCTTTGCCCGGGCCAGCAAGACCGACCGGGCCGGCTATCGCAAGCTCATCCACAGCTATCTCCGGAGCAGGCAGACGCTGAGCGGGATCGTGTGGCTGCTCGACATTCGACACGACCCATCGAAGGAAGATCGGGAGATGCAGGACTTGTTGATCGAAAGCGGCCGGCCGGTGCTAGCGGTCCTGACCAAATCGGATAAGTTGAGCCGCTCCGCCGCTGCAGCACGTCAACGGGAGCTGGCAGAGATCCTGCAGCTCCGGAAGGAACAGGTCGAAATGACCAGCAGCCGTTCGGCAGTGGGAATAGCCGAGCTGGCCCAGAGTGTCTTGGCAGCCGCGCAAGGGGAAAACACATGAGCTTGCGTCATTTTGCTCTCGCTGTTCTGGCGCTCGGCTGCGTTCGGCCAGCCGCAGGCCAGTCGCCGCCCCAGAGCCGGCCTCTCCCTCAGGGGTATGGCAGCCTTTCCCAGGACGATCTCTCCCTCCGGCTAGGCGACGACAATCTGGGCATCCGATTTGTCCCGCTCGATCCCCGGCTCATGCCCCTCTTTGCTCGGGACGCCGCTCAGTCGCTTCGCTCCCTGCTGGACAGCCACAAACGGGCGATCGATTCGGTGGCGTCGCGCGCCGGGGTGGCCACTCCAGGTATTGGGCTGGTCAGCTTCTTCGGACAACGGCCCGATGTACGGTTCGATCCCCAAACCTTGACCCTGCTCATCAGAAACCGGGTGTTCCGTCCCCTCGGCGTCATTGCGCTGAGTTCCCGGTTCAATTCTCAGCAGCTCGGCGTACGGGAGCAGGCGAGTGCGCTGTATCTGTTCGAGGAAGACATACCGGTGAACGATTCGTTCCTGCTGTCCTACGGGGTGTTGACCTCGCAAGACTGGGAGCAAAAGCTGCCGTTGTTGGACCGGGAGCGAGCCCGGGTGGCCGCCCGATCGAGGACTGAACCGATCGACACCGGACGCTAGCCGGGCGGTCCGAGTCAGGACCTGCACCAGAGCTGTCAGGTACGTGCAAATCATTTCCTCGCAGCTCCTACTGCTGTATTCCGCACCACTGGTGTCCACAGTTCGCCCTACGCATCATTAGACTAAACGCGCACCTCCACCCCCTCACGGGGACCGAACGAGACCCGCCATGGTTCTGCTGCCGCTGCGCGAAGTCCGCCTGCCCAAGGCCACCGAACAGTTTTACGACGGATGGCTG
>JBJMPB010000390.1:0-2633 GCA_045803455.1 Gemmatimonadales bacterium
GAACAGCTCGGCCTTATCCGCCCGTTCTGCTGTGCTTCACGCTTCGAACCGGTGCGCTTCCATCCCAGCCGATGTTAGGCGCCTGAGTCCAGCATTTCACGCTGAGCAGCAAGGAGCGCTGCCGGATCAGATACTGGGAGCGAGCACTGCATTCCTGCGCAAACAAACGCTGAACCGGCTCCAGGCATAGAGGCTGGCCCATTCATCTGGTCCTCGGCCCCCACCCCGCCCAATGCCTTGGCATCGGACACGGAGCGGTCGAGATAAGGCATGCGCCGCGCCGTTTCGAGGAGTTCAGCCGCGTCTGATCCAACGATGATGGATGTGGCGCGAAGGTGCTGATCGATGGCGTTGAGGATGGAACAATGGCCCAGCGGCGCGCTCCGTATTAACCCGCTGAGGTGCTCAATCAGCGTCTCCGCGTCACGCCGACTCTTCTCGCCGCGGGTGAGCGCGGCGAGCCTCACCAGAGCCTCGGCAAAGACCCCGTTGGCATTCGGAACCGCTTCGTCCTGCGACGGCTGCGGCCTTGTGATGAGGGGCTCCGGCGTGCGGCTCGAAGTCATAGCAAGCCTACCGGTCTCAGGCACCCGGTACTCACGCAGGAGTACGTCGCGCCAACGCTCTGCGTGCTCCAAATAGGCTTGACTTCCTATCGCCTCGTAGAGAGCAAGCGCAGCCCGCATCATCGCGGCGTGGTCGAGTGCAAAGCCGGGATGAACCAGAGTCCCTGCGCGCGCCGCGTGCCCGAGGCGGCCGTCGCGCTCCAGCATGCCCATGTTCGCCGCGAAGGCGCTCACCGCAAGACTGACCCAGTCTGGCCGGCCGAGGAGCAGACCCGCTCGCACGAGACCGGTGATCATCAGCCCGTTCCAGTCAGCCAGGACCTTGTCATCGAGACCAGGTCGGACGCGCAGCTCGCGCCGGGCTAGAAGGGCCGCGCGCATTGACGCCAAGCGGCCTTCCGTATGCACATCGATCTCGGGTGCATCGAGCCGGTTGAGGATATTCTTGCCTTCGAAGTTGCCGCCGTCTGAGACGTCGTAGAAGCGCGCGAACAGCGTCGCATCCTCTGGCCCAAGAACGGCCTGAAGCTCAGCAACCTCCCAGACGTAGAACTTTCCTTCTTCCCCTTCCGAGTCCGCATCGAGGCTCGACGCGAAGGCACCTTCGGGTGTGAGCATCTCGCGCGTGAGCCAGGACACAATGCCCTCAGCCGCTGATCGCGCGAGCGACGAGCCAGTCTCAATGGCCATCAGCGCGTAGAGGTCGATCAGCTGCGCATTGTCGTACAGCATCTTCTCGAAGTGCGGCACGAGCCAGCGTTCATCCGTGGAGTAGCGAGCAAAGCCACCCCCAAGATGATCGTGAATACCGCCTTTGGCCATACGCTCGAGCGTCAGGTGAACAAGGTCGCGCAGCCTCCTGTCTCCTGTCCGGCGGGCATGCCGCGCAGCAAACTCCTGGACCGTAGGATTGGGGAACTTCGGCGCGCCCCCGATGCCGCCATTCTGAGGATCGAACACGCTGGCGAGCTGCGTGCCGACGCGCTCGAGATCCTGAACCGCCACCGGAGAAGCGGCCGCTTGAGCCGCAGCTGCTTCCAGGCTCTGCAGCAGCGTCGTGCGATTGCTCGCAATCCGCTCAGGCTGGCTCTCGTAGGTATGGGCGACAGCACGCAGGAGGTCGACAAAGCCGGGACGACCGAAGCGCGGCTCCTTGGGAAAGTAGGTCCCACCCCAGAACGGCTCGGCCTGCGGCGTCAGAAACATGGTCAGGGGCCAGCCACCCCGTTCGCCCATGGCTTGGAGCGCACTCATGTAAATGTGGTCGACGTCCGGCCGCTCCTCCCGGTCAACCTTGATGTTGACGAAGAGCGTGTTCATCACCGCTGCGACTTCTGGATCCTCGAAGCTCTCGTGGGCCATGACATGGCACCAGTGACAGGCGGAGTAGCCGACCGAGAGGAGGATGGGCCGGTTCAGGCGCTGGGCTTCGGCGAGCGCCTCTGGCCCCCACTCCCACCACGCGACCGGGTTGTCCCTGTGCTGCTGCAGGTAGGGCGACGTCGCTTGCGCGAGACGGTTCATGAGCTTGCGGTCCAAGTACCAAAGGGCGGCCCACTGAGGGAAGCGGGTCGCATGAAACTGGGTTCCGGATCCGCGTTGATGATCTGGATCAGCTGACCTTGGGCGGACAGCCTCTAGAGGCGAAGTGGTCGCGGTTTTATCGGCCCGATCTCAGGACCCTCTCGTAGGCGTCCACCGAGATCAGCTTACGCAGCATGCCGCCCGGCCTGTGCAGCCCAACCGGATGCGCCACTGGGCGAGCAATGCGTGCCGGATCGTAGAAGTTCCCGCGCGCCGTTCACCCGCCGAGAGCCAGCGCGCATTGGATCTGCCCGGCGTGTTCTCCGTCTTTCGGCCGGGTATCACATGAGGTAACAGAGCCCTGCCGTTCGCGACGGGGCGCCAGCCTTCGCGCTGGAGGAGCAGCCCAGCCGCCGGTTCTACAGCCACACCGCTAATTTAAGCCTGCTTACTTAGGCGGACCGCTATTAAAGCCAAAGGCTTCTTGCTTTATTAGGAGTCGGCTGTCACATAGGGCGGATGGCATCGAACTACCCGGCTTCC
>JBJMPB010000333.1:0-3757 GCA_045803455.1 Gemmatimonadales bacterium
CCCACCGGAGATCAGCCCGGCACAACTGATCCAGCGCTTTACCGAGCGCCGAGGAGGACCTCCAGGCGCGACCTCCTCGGGCGTGTGGCGCTTTCGCGAGGTGGTGCTGCCGTCCGCTGAATCGGTCGTGTCCTACCCCGAGGGCAACACTCCGCTGCTGCACCGAGTCGCCCTGGACCGTTGGGCCGGAGTGGACCACCTGTTCCTCAAGCATGAAGGTCACAACCCGACGGGATCGTTCAAGGACCGGGGAATGACGGTGGGGGTGACGCAGGCCGTGCGGATTGGGGCACGTGCCGTTGCCTGCGCCTCGACCGGAAACACCTCGGCGTCACTTGCGGCCTACGCGGCGCAAGCCGGACTTCCGGCCCTGGTGCTGGTCCCGTCGGGCGGGGTGGCCACCGGGAAGTTGGCGCAGACGCTGGCCTATGGCGCACGCACTCTGCTGGTTCGCGGCGACTTCGACCAGTGCCTCCGGATGGTAGATCAGGCCAGCACCGAGTTGGGCGTCTACCTGCTCAACTCGATCAATCCGTTTCGGATCGAGGGGCAGAAGACAGTCGTCTTCGAGCTGCTGCAGCAGCTATCCTGGGATGCACCCGATTGGATCGTCTTTCCGGCTGGAAATCTGGGAAATACAGCGGCCTTCGGCAAAGCCCTCGGCGAGGCTCACGACTGGGGACTCATCGCGCGCAAGCCTCGACTCGCGGCAGTGCAGGCGGAAGGCGCTGCCCCGTTCGCTCGCAGCTTTGCGGAGGGGTTCAGCCGTCGACACCGGGTCAAGGCGAATACCATTGCGACGGCAATCAAGATCGGAGATCCGGCTTCATATGACCGCGCAGTGGTAGCGATCCGGGCGACCAACGGGGTGGTGCTCTCGGTTCCTGACTCCGAGCTGCTCGAAGCCAAGGCGGTCATCGACGCCTCGGGAGTGGGCTGTGAGCCGGCCAGCGCTGTCACTCTTGCAGGACTCCGGCGGCTGGTTCAGCAGGGCAGCGTGAAGCCAGCGGACCGAGTGGTCGGCATTCTCACCGGCCACATCTTGAAAGACCCGGCTCTGCTGCTGCGGTATCACCAGGAATCGGACCCGCCGCCGCCCGGCGCCAACCGTCCCGTCGAGATCGAGCCCACCCTGGAAGCTCTGGAGGCGGTGCTCCGGGCTGACTCGTAACCCGGCACAATCCTCCCGAAAATTTGCTGGAAACAGAGTCTGTACCCGTCTGGTCTCGACCGATTCCCGAGGCCGACTTCCCGTTTTGAGAGGGGAAATTTCATTTTGCCTATTGCAACTGGACGCAGTCTGTATACTGTTTGACACGGTAGTTTTGCTGGTTCCGAGGTGCACGCCTAGTTCTCACTCAATTAGGGAGACTCGCGATGGCCACCAAGAAAAAGACTGCCGGTAGGAAAAAGTCCAGCAAGAAGTCTTCACGGCGGCCCGCTACACGGAAGAAGGCAGCCAAGAAGACCACCAGAAAGAAATCCTCCTCCGGTAAGAAGCGCGCCCCCAATCCAGCATTCATGAGACCTTTGCAGCCCAGCGCAAAGCTCGCCGCGGTCATCGGCAATAGCCCGATGCCACGGACGCAGGTCATCAGCAAACTCTGGGCGTATATCAAACGGAATGGGCTGCAGGACGCCAAGAACCGGCGGGCCATCAACGCCGACGAGAAGCTCCGTCCGTTGTTTAACAACCGCAGTCAGGTCACCATGTTCGATCTGGCCAAGATCGCAAATCAGAATCTCAGCTAGATCCGGCAGTCCCCGGAGAGTGAGGGCGCCCCCGCTGGGGCGCCCTTTTTTATTCGCGATTCCCTTCCTTGCCTTCTATTTTCCCGGCCTATGGCCGGCGAATACATCTTCACCATGCAGGACCTCCGAAAGGTGGTCCCTCCCTCCCGGGAGATCCTCAAGGGTATCTACCTCGCCTTTTATCCCGGCGCCAAGATCGGCGTTCTGGGATCGAACGGTGCAGGAAAGTCGACTCTGCTTCGCATCATGGCAGGGGTGGACAAGGACTTCCTGGGTGAGGCCCGTCCGCTTCCGGGAATCAAGATCGGCTATCTCCCGCAGGAGCCACTGCTCGATTCCGAGAAGGACGTGCGGGGAAACGTGATGGAAGGCGTGAAGGAGCAGCAGGCGCTGCTGGACCAGTTCAATGCCATCAGCGCGCAATTCGCCGAGCCGATGGACGACGATCAGATGAACCGCCTCCTGGAGAAGCAGGGCAATCTGCAGGAGCGGATCGACAACCTGGGTCTCTGGGAACTGGACCACAAGGTCGATCTCGCGATGGATGCTTTGCGGCTGCCGCCGGGGGACGCGGACGTCACCAAGATCTCAGGCGGCGAGAAACGGCGGGTTGCCCTCTGCCGCCTGCTGCTGGAGCAGCCGGACATGCTGCTGCTGGATGAGCCTACCAATCACCTCGACGCCGAGAGCGTGTGGTGGCTGGAGCGGTATCTCGCCGAGTTCAAGGGGACGGTCGTGGCTGTCACTCACGATCGGTATTTCCTCGACAACGTGGCCGGCTGGATCCTGGAGCTGTACCAGGGTGCCGGCATTCCATGGGAAGGGAATTACTCCTCCTGGCTGGCGCAGAAGGAGCGCCGCCTGTCGCAGGAAGAAAAACAGGCATCGGCCCGGCAGAAGACGCTGCAGCGGGAGCTGGAATGGATCCGGATGTCTCCCCGCGCCCGACAGGCCAAGAGCAAGGCACGCATCACCGCCTACGAAGAGCTTCGGGCGAAGAGCGAGCGGCAACAGGAAGGCAGCACCGAAATCCTGATTCCGGTTCCGGACCGGCTGGGCGACGAGGTAGTAGTGGCCGAAGGTCTAAGCAAAGGATTCGGGGAACGCCTGCTGATCGATGACCTGAGCTTTGCACTTCCCCGGGGAGGCATTGTTGGCGTGATCGGCCCCAACGGTGCGGGCAAGACGACGTTGTTTCGCATGATCACCGGTCAGGAGGAGCCCGACGGCGGCTCGCTCAAGGTGGGATCCACCGTCCAGATCGCGTACGTGGACCAGAGCCGGGAGGCACTCGATCCCGAGAAGACCGTATATCAGGAGATCTCCGAAGGACAGGACCAGCTGCAGTTCGGCAAGCGCACCGTGAACGCGCGGGCGTACGCCGCAGGTTTCAACTTTCGCGGCGCCGATCAGCAGAAGAAGGTGGGAACCCTCTCCGGTGGAGAGCGAAACCGGCTGCACCTGGCCAGGCTGCTCAAGAGCGGCGGAAACCTGCTCCTGCTGGACGAACCCACCAACGACCTCGACGTGGATACCCTGCGGGCTCTGGAGGAGGCGCTACTCGGCTTCGCCGGCTGCGCAGTGGTCATCAGCCACGACCGCTGGTTCCTCGACCGGATCGCCACCCATATCGTAGCCTTCGAAGGCAACAGCGAGGTAGTCTGGTTCGAGGGCAATTACCAGGACTACGCCGCGGACTACCACCGGCGCAAAGGCGCCTCGGTCGACCAACCGCATCGTATCCGGTATAAAAAGCTGGTGCATTAGGCGCTATAATTGTCCATGCTCACCCCACAGAGTCGCATTCCTTACCTGCCGGCCCGCATCGAGGGGCTCTCCGCGCTCGCCATGAACCTGTGGTGGAGCTGGAGTCGGGAAGCGCGGGCGCTCTTTCAGTCAATCGACGTCGCGCTGTGGCATCACACCCGGCACAATCCGCTGGAGCTGCTCTGCCGGGTGGAACCGGCACGCCTAGCCGCCTGCGCCAGCGACAGTGACTTTCTGC